>CAHJXE010000005.1 GCA_903644085.1 Hyphomicrobiales bacterium | reverse complement strand
GCGCCGCCTCGTCGAGCGGCGCCGTGATCCGCCCGTCCGCCTCGACGCGCTCGGCCACGACGTGCCGGTCGCGGCGGGGCACGAGGGGCGCGGGCCGGCGGAAGTAGGGGTCGTAGAGGCTGTTCGGCACGAGCCGCGTCGTGCGCCCGAGTTCGAGGACGTCGCGGAAGCCGGCACTCGTCACGAAGCCCGTGCGGGCGCCGCGCCGCTCGAGCAGCGCGTTGGTCGCGACCGTGGTGCCGTGCACGATGAGGTGCACGCTTCCCGGGTCCACCTCGGCTTTCTCTAGTCCCGCCAGCACGGCGCGGTCGGGCGCGGCGCGGTCGGACGGGACCTTGACGGCGCGGGTCCGGCCGGACGCCGCGTCGTGGATCGTCAGGTCCGTGAAGGTGCCCCCGACATCGATGCCGACCACGATGTGGGCCGGTCCGCTCACCGGTCGGCTCCGGCCCGCGCCACGGGACGCGAGGCGAGGCGGCGGACCGCGTAAACGCCCGGCGGCACGTCGGGATGCGCCAGAATGGCATCCGGACCGTCTCCGGCGGCGACGGATTCGACCCAGAACCGCCGCGCCGGGCCCGAATCCGGCATCGCTTCCACGAGGTCGCCGGGTTCGGCGCCGATGCGGGAGGCGATGTCGCGCGACATCCGGCAGAGGTCGCGCGCGACGTCGCGCGACGTCGCGAGGTCGGCGCGCGGCGCCGCGACCTCGTAGGGCTCGAGTCCGGCTCGCGTCACGTAGCCGTCGAGCACGTCTTCCGCGAGGTCCGCGAGCGCCCGCCCCGCCGGGTCGCCGAACCCGCCGCCGCCCGAGCTCTCCATCACCACCACGTCGCCGCGCCGCAGCGGGAAGTTCGCGATCTTGCCCGGGAACTCGCTTGGCCACAGCGTCTCCCCGTCCCGCCGCACGGTGAAGCGGTTCGGCGCCCCGGACGCCCCGCCGTTCACGCCGGCCGGCGGCACGATGTTGCGGTCGGACAGGACGGACAGGCGCGCCTCCTCGGTCAGTACCTCGACCTCCCGCACGAGCCCGCACCCGCCCCGGCGCGTCCCGGGGCCGCCGCTGTCGGGCCGGATCTCCTGACGCAGGACGCGCAGCGGGAAGACGCGCTCGACGATCTCCGTCGACTGGACCGAGACGTTCTCGCCCTCGTTGAAGGCCCGGACCGCGACGTTGCCGTCGCCCTCCGCCCAGGCCCCGGTGCCGCCGGACGGGTACTCGTAGAAGATGAAGCCGCGCCCGCCGATATAGGTGTGGTTGGAGGTGCCGCGCACGTCCCCGGTCATCCGCCCCGGGACGGCCTGCGCGAGCGCGCCCATCACGGCGGCGTCGCAGCCGAAGCGGACCTCGTTCAGCCCGCCGCAGGGCGCGGGCGGGCGCGCGTTCACGATCGTGCCTTCGGGCGCGCTCACGCTGATGGCGCGCAGCGTGCCCGACGTGATCGGCCCGCGCGGATCGAGGAACGACTTCACGACCGTCATCACGGAGGTCGGGGCGATCGCCGGGCCGGCGTTCAGCGGCGCCGCGACCTGGGCCGAGGAGCCCGTGAAATCCGCGTGCAGGTGGTCGGGCCCGATCGTCAGCTCCACGTGGACGGCCAGCGGATGGGGCGTCGCGGCGTTGCCGTCGAGGTAGCCGACATGGCGGAACGTGCCCTGCGGCAAGAGGCGGAGCGCCGCCCGCATCCGGCGCTCGGCCGCGTCCAGGATGTCGTCCGTCGCGTTCTCCAGCGTCGCGAGGCCGTACTTGTCCGCGAGGTCGCGCAGGCGCCGCTCGGCCACCCGGCAGATGCCGAGCACCGCCTGGAAGTCGGATGCCGCCTCGGCGGTCGCCCGCACGTTGTCGAAGATGAAGCGCAGCATCTCCGAGCGCCCGCTCTTGTCGAGCTTCAGGTAGTTGAGCCGCAGCCCCTCCTGCAGGATGTCGGTCGCGGCTCCGTTCAGCGAGCCCGGCGTCATCCCGCCGATGTCGCCCCAGTGGGACCTCACCACGACGTAGAAGATCGCCCGGCCGGCCGCGTGGACGGGCCAGATCACCGCGACGTCGTTGAGATGCGTGCCGCCCGTATAGGGATCGTTGTGCAGGAGGATGTCGTCGGGGCCGATCTCGGCGTGGATCGCGAGCGCGCCCGCCACCGCGCCCGCGACCGGGATGATGTGGAAGGGGTGGTCCTCGCCCGACTCGGCGACGAGCCGCCCCTGGCCGTCGATCAGCACGCAGGAGAAGTCGTAGCCCTCGTAGATGATCGACGAGTAGGAGGATTGCACCATCGCGCGGCGCATCTCGCGCACGATCGAGCTCAGCGATTCGCGGATCACCGCGCTCGTGGCGACGTCGGTGCGGCGCAGGGGAGACTCGTCCGTCATGCCGGCTCCCGGACCTTGAGCTGCTTCCAGGTCGAGGTCGCGTGGGCCGCGAGTTCACCGTCGTGGCGCGTCGCCCGCGATTGCAGGAAGGACGTGCCGCGACCCTGCTTCAGGAAGCTCGCCTCGCAGCGCACGGCGCCGCCCGTGACCGGCGCGAGGTATTGCACCTTCATCTCCAGCGTCGCGCCCGCACCCGCCACGTGATGGAGGAGATGACCCATCGAGATGTCCATGGCGGTCGCGAGAATACCACCATGGAGCGAGCCCTGCGGGTTGAACAGGACCGGCACGGCCTCGAACGAGACGGTGCAGGTGCCGGGCCCGAACGCGACCGCGAAGCCCAGCAGCCGCGACAGGAAGAACGAGCCGAATTCCTGCCTGTCCTCACCGACGGCGCGCTCGAGCATGGCGCGGCCGAGAGCGTCCATCTCGCTCACGCGGCGGCGCTCCGGCGGGCGACCCCGAAGGCGCCCGCCGCCGCGAGATCCTGCGCCTCGGCGCCCTCGATGCCGAGCCAATCGGACAGGATCGCGCCCGTATGCTCGCCGAGCCGTGGGGGCGGGGCGGCCTCGCGGCCAGCCGCGTCGCCGAACCGGACCGCGCTCGCGACGTAGCGCACCTCGCCCGCGGTGGGATGAGACGTGGTCCCGACCTGGCCCCGCGCCAGAAGCTGGGGCGCCTCGCACACTTCGCCGACGCTCTTGATCTCACCGCAGGGGATGCCCGCCTCCGACAGGCGCTCGACCCAGTGCCGGCGCGGCTGCGCGAAGATCAGCGGTGCCAGCACCTGCTTCAGCGCCGCGCGGTTCGCGGCCCTGTCGGGCGCACGCGCGAAGCGGGGATCTCCTTCGAGCTCGGGGCGCCGCAGCACGCCGCAGAACAGGGTCCAGAACTTGTCGTTCGCGACCCCGATATTCACCCACCCGTCGCTAGCCTCGAAGGTCTCGTAGGGGGCGATCGTCGGGTGGGCGTTGCCCCGTCGTCGCGGCGTCTCGCCGGTGGCGAAATACATCCCGGCATTGAAGGTCAGGAGCGAGGCCATGGCGTCCAGCATGGAGACGTCGACCCGGCCGCCCGTCCCCGTCCGATCGCGCAGCGCCAGCGCGGACAGGACGGCCTGAGCACCGTAGAGGCCGGTCACGAGATCCGCGATCGAGGTGCCGACCTTGGTCGGCGGCCCGTCCGCCTCGCCCGTGATGTCCATGACGCCGCTCTCGCCTTGGACGATCAGGTCGTAGCCGGGACGGTTCGCCTCGGGTCCCGTGCGGCCGAACCCCGAGATCGCGCACAGGATGAGGCGTGGGTTCTCCCGCGCGAGCACGTCGTAGCCGATCCCCAGCCGCTCCATCGTGCCGGGCCGGAAGTTCTCGACCACGACGTCCGCGACCCGACCCAAGCGGATCACGAGGTCGCGCCCCGCCTTCGATTTGAGGTCGATCGCGCAGCTACGCTTGTTGCGGTTGATCGACAGGAAATACGCGCTCTCGCCGCCCAGGAACGGAGGCCCGTAGCGGCGGCTCTCGTCGCCGTGGCCGGGCTCCTCGATCTTGACGACGTCCGCCCCGAGGTCGCCGAGCTGCATCGTGGCGTAGGGACCCGATACGACGCGGCACAGATCGAGCACCTTCACGCCGTCGAGCGCCCTCCCGTCAGACCATGACATTCGCCAGATCCGTCATGGTGGGGACCAGGATGTCGGGCTGGTGGGGCGTGATGCCGAAGGGCCGGCTGCGCCGGTCGATGAAGGCGGTGCGCATGCCGGCTGCCTTCGCGCCCACGCAATCGAAGGCGTGGTTCGCCACGAACAGGACCTCGTCCATCGCGACGCCGAGGATCTCGGCGGCCCTGGTATAGGTCGCGACGTGCGGCTTGAAGCTGTTCGCCTCCGCGACCGAGATGACGCGGTCGAACGGCACGCCGTGGTACTGCTTGGCGGCTTCCAGCATGTCGGGATCGCCGTTGGACAGCACGACGAGCTTGTAGCGGGTCTGGAGCTTCGCCAGCGCCTCCGGAACCTCGGGGAAGCAGCGCAGCTTCTCGATCTCGGCGACCAGCGCGTGCACCTCCTCCATCGTGTGCGCGATCCCGGCGCGCTCCAGCACGGTATCGACCGAGCGATGACCGATCTCGCGATAGGGCGTGTGCTCTTTGTGCAGCAGCGCGTCGATCATCGAGTTCTCGAAATGCGTCCGGCGCCACCAGGTCACGAAGGAGTGCGGGTTCCCGGTCCAGCCCTTCGCCTTGAGGTAGGGCGCGGCGACCTCGGTCAGGCCGCCCTGCATGTCGACGACCGTGCCGTACTGGTCGAACATGCAGACCTTGATCGAGGCCTTCAGCTGTCCGAGATCGCTCATTGAGAGGCCGTCCGAATGGTGCGGAGTTCCGCGAGGTCGACAGGAGCGTGACTCACTGGCGGGGATCTAACCAATAGATTCTTGTGCTAGGGTCATTGATGCGCTGAATACGCCGGTATGAACCTGCGTGCGGTCGATCTCAATCTCCTCGTGGCTCTGGACGCGTTGCTGACGGAACAGCACGTCACGCGCGCGGCGGACCGCATCGGTCTCAGCCAGCCGGCCATGAGCAACGCGCTCGGGCGATTGCGGCAGGTCTTCCACGACGAACTCCTGGTGCGCACCGCGTCCGGCATGCAGCCGACCGCGCATGCGGAAACCCTGCGCGAGCCGCTTCGGCTCGTGCTGCGTCAGATCGAGCGCGTGTTCGAGGAGAGCGGGCCGTTCGAGCCGGGCCGCGCGACCGCGACGCTCGCGCTGCGCCTGTCCGACCTCCTCGCCTACCAGATCCTGCCGCCGCTCCTCGCGGAGATCGGCCGGACCGCGCCCGGCATCAGCCTCGATATCCTGCATCTCGCGCCGACCCATACGGTCGACGCGCTCGAACGCGACGAGGTCCACGCCGCCATCAGCATGAGCCTCGAGCATTCCGGCTCCATCCGGTTCGAGCCGCTTCTCTGCGACCGGATGGTCTGCGTGATGCGGCGCGGGCATCCGATGGCGAACCAGGGCATGACCCTCGACCGCTTCATGAATGCGGGCCATCTCAAGGTGTCGATGTCGCCCACCGACAGGCGATTCGTCGACGACATTCTGCGGCAGGCCGGGCTCAGCCGCCGGGTCTCCCTGAACGTGCCGCACTGGCTTCTCGTACCCCACGTGCTGCGCCGGACCGACTTGATCTCCGTCATGCCCGCGCGCTTCGCGGGCGCCATCGATGGCGACGATCTCGTCACCGTGGAGGTGCCCTTCTCGTCCGCGCCCTTCGAGTGGCGGCTCTACCGGCATCGCCGTCACGACGGGAACCCGGCGGTCAACTGGCTTTGTGAGCGGTTGCGGCAAGTGGCGGTCGAGCTTGCATGAGGCTCGATCGTCCGGTGCATCGTTCAACACCGTCTCATCGATTGACGAGGGTTCCTGGATACAATAGACAATGAAGATCATCGCTTCACATGGTGGAAGCGGCCGCTAGGACGCGCGACTTGAGCCAGGCTCGGATTGCAATCGATCAGACCCCTGCCATCGGCCGTCACGGCCGCACCTCGAACCAGGAGCGCGCCGAGTTCGCGACAGCGGAACGCCTGCTGCCGGGCGGTGCGCTGGGCGGCAACGCTCTGCCGGGCGATACCCGCTTCGTCTTCGCGCGCGGCGACGGCTCCCGGTTCTGGGACAGTTCGGGCAACGAGTACATCGACTACGTGCTGGGCTCCGGCACGATGTTCATCGGGCACGCGCATCCCAAGATCCAGAAGGCGGTGAGCGATCAGGTCGCGCGAGGCACGCATTTCTTCGCCTATCTGAACGAGCAGGCGATCGAGCTCGCGCAGCGCGTCACGCCCTACATGCGCTGCGCCGAGCGCATCCGCTTCACGACGGCCGGCTCCGATTCGACCTTCCACGCGATCCGCCTCGCGCGCGGCTTCACCGGCCGCGCGAAGGTGCTGAAATTCGAGGGCGCGTATCACGGCGTGCACGATTACGCGCAGCTCTCGACCGCCCCGAAGCAGAGCACGAACTTCCCGACCGCCGTGCCCGACACCGCCGGCATCCCGGAGGTCGTGCAGGACCTGATGCTCGTCGCGCCCTACAACGACGTCGAGACCCTGACCTCGATCCTGGCGGAGCACGGCCACGAGATCGCGGCCGTGATCGTCGAGCCGATCCAGCGCATCATCTCGCCGAAGCCCGGCTTCCTGCAGGCGATCCGCGACCTCACGCGCCAACATGGCATCGTGATGATCCTGGACGAGGTCGTGACCGGGTTCCGCTACGGGCTCGGGGGGGCGCAGGAGTATTTCGACATCACGCCCGACCTCGCGACCTACGGCAAGATCCTCGGCGGCGGATTGCCGGTCGGCGCGGTCGCGGGCCGGGCCGACATCATGGACCAGGCGAACCCATCGAACAAAGGCCAGCCGGGCTACGTCTACCAGAACGGCACGCTCCAGGGTCACCCGCTCGGCTGCGCGGCCGGGCTCGCCACGCTCGACATCTTGGAGGAGCCGGGATTGTACGACCGCGTCTTCGCGATGGCCGACAAGCTGCGCGCCGGCCTGCAATCGGTGTTCGACGACCACGATATGGGGCTGCTCGTCTTCGGCGAGGGACCGATGTGGCACATGCTGTTCACCGATCGCGTGCCGCAGAACTGGCGCGACATCACGGCGACCGACACGAGGAAGCTCGCGGCTTTCGAGGCCGAGATGATCCGCCAGGGCCTCTTCGTGTTGCCGAACAACCGGCGTTTCATCTCGATCCGCCACACCGAGCAGGACCTCGTCGACACCTTTGAGGCCGCCGACCGCGCCTGCCAGACGTTTAAGGGCCACTGACATGCCCCAGGCCAAGGTCTACGGCATCCGCGAGCACCTCGTCCCGGTGCGGGACGCACTCTCGGACGCGCTCAACGAGGCGATCTCGGTGGGGCTCGCCTTTCCGCGCGAGCGGCGTCTCCAGCGCTTCTTCCCGATGGACGCGGCCGATTTCATCTACCCGCCGCACGAGCGATCGGCGCGCTACACGATCATCGAGATCGAGACATTCGAGGGCCGCTCCCCGGACATCCTGAAGCGGCTCGTGCGCGAGATCTACGAGCGGGTGCCTGTCGCGACCGGCATCGCGCCGCGCGACCTCGACGTCATCATCACGCAGCAGCCCAAACACGCCTGGGGCCTGATGGGCGAGCCGGGAGACGAGATCAAGCTGACCTACAAGGTCGAGATCTGACCATCGGCCGGCCCGCTTTCGCCATGAGTCCTGGAGTCCTATAATGTCGGCCGCCCTCGCGAGCCCCGACCGGATCGGCGAACGGGTCGTCTACGACCATCATATCGGCGGGGCCCGTGTGCCGCCCGCCTCGGGAACGCGTTTCGAGAGCCGGAACCCCTACACGGGCGAGGTCTGGGCGGAGATCGCGCACGGCAATGCGGCCGATGTCGACCGCGCGGTCGCGGCCGCGTCCGCCGCCTTCCCGTCCTGGTCGCGGATGCAGCCCTCGGCACGCGGACGGCTGCTCGGCCGTCTCGCCGACCTGATCGTCACGCAGGCCGACCGGCTCGCCGAGATCGAGGTGCGCGACAACGGCAAGCTCCTCCAGGAGATGGCGTCCCAGACGCGCTACATCGCCGAATGGTACCGCTACTTCGGAGGCCTCGCGGACAAGCTCGAAGGGAGCGTCATCCCGACCGACAAGGCCGACATCTTCAACTATACGCGCTACGAGCCGCTGGGCGTGATCGGGATGATCACGCCCTGGAACTCGCCCCTTCTCCTGCTGACCTGGAAACTCGCGCCGGCGCTCGCGGCCGGCAACGTCGCGGTGATCAAGCCGTCCGAGTTCACGTCGGCCTCGACCCTCGAGTTCATGGAGCTGTTCGCCGAGGCGGGCTTCCCGGCGGGCGTCGTCAACACGGTGACGGGGTTCGGGCACGATGTCGGGGCCGCGCTCGTCGAGCATCCCGACGTCAAGAAGATCGCTTTCACGGGATCGGACGCGTCCGGCCAGAAGATCTACGAGGCGGCGGCGCGCCAGATCAAGCACGTCACGCTGGAACTCGGGGGCAAGTCGCCCAACATCGTGTTCGAGGACGCCGACCTCGAGGCCGCGGTACTTGGCGTCGTCTCGGGGATCTTCGCCGCGACGGGGCAGACCTGCATCGCGGGATCGCGCCTCGTCCTCCAACGCTCGATCCACGACCGTTTCGTCGACGAACTCCTGAAGGTCGCGGGCGCCGCCCGGATCGGTGATCCCATGCTGCCGATGACCAATGTCGGCCCGGTCGCCACGAAGCCGCAATACGACAAGGTGGTGGAGTATATCGAGATCGCCAAGCGCGAGGGCGCGACCTGCGTGCTCGGCGGAGGTCCCTATCGGGGCGAGGGCGCGCGGGGCGACCAGTTCGTCGCGCCGACGATCTTCACCGGCGTCCACAACACGATGCGGATCGCGCGCGAGGAGGTCTTCGGCCCCGTGCTCGCGATCATCCCGTTCGACACCGAGGAGGAGGCCTACGCGATCGCGAACGACACCGCCTACGGCCTCGGTGCGGGCGTGTGGACGTCCGATATCGGCCGGGCGTTCCGGGCCTCCGAGCAGATCCAGGCCGGGACGGTGTGGGTCAACACCTACCGCGCCCTGAGCTACACCTCGCCCTTCGGCGGCTACAAGCGCAGCGGCCTCGGTCGCGAAGGCGGCCTCGAATCGATCAAGGAATACGTGCAGACGAAATCCGTCTGGATCAGCACCCGTCCCGACAAGAGCTACCCCTTCGTGATGAAGTAGGCTCGACCTATCGATGCATATCGTGATCTGCGGAGCGGAAATGGTCGGGGTGACGCCGGCCCGCGGTCCGGCCGAAACGGGCCATCACGGGCCCGCCGTATCGGCCTGCGCGCAGGCTTCGTGATGGATATGGCGGCGGTCACCAAGAGCGCGTGCGCGTGGCCAGGTCGGATCGAGGACGATCCGCTGTTGCGCGGGCTCGGCCGCTATACGGGCGACCACGACGCGGGCGCGCTCGTGGCGCGCTTCGTCCGCTCGAACGTGGCGCATGCCCGGATCACCTCTCTCGACCTCACGGCTGCACGCGAGATCGACGGCGTGGTGGCGGTCTTCGCGATGGCGGATCTCGCCGGCCTGCTGCCGAAGCAGCCTCTCCCGCTCGACACGGTGACCAACCGGGACGGGTCCGTCACGCCCGTGCCCCCGCGTCCCGCGCTGGCCTCGGACCGCGTGCGCTTCGTCGGCGAAGCCTTCGCGCTGGTGGTCGCCCAGACGGAGAGCGCCGCCAGCGAGGCGGCGGAAGCCGTGCTCGTCGAGATGGACGACCTTGCGACGCTCTCGAGCCTGGAGGTCGAGACTGACGGCGAGACCCTGCACGACGCTTGCCCGGCCAATCTCGGGTTCGACTGGCAGGGGGGCGACGAGGCCGCGACCGCGACCGCGATCGCCGGGGCGGCGCATGTCGTGCGGGCGCGCCTGCGGATCCCGCGCATCCTGGGCGCCCCCCTCGAACCGTTCGCCTGCCTGGCGAGCTTCGACGCCGCGTCCGGCGAGTCGACGCTGGTCACGCCGAGCCAGGGTGTGCACGCGATCCGGCGCGAACTCGCGGACGGCTATCTCGGCATCCCGTACGAGCAACTCCGGGTCGTCACGCCCGATGTCGGCGGCGCGTTCGGGATCCGGATCCATTCTCTTCCCGAGCAGGCCGTGCTGCTGGCCGCCGCGCGGCTCACCGGCAGGCCGATCGTGTGGCGGAGCGAGCGCACGGAGAGCAACCTGTGCGAACCGCATGCCCGCGACATCGATGTCGAGGCCGAACTCGCACTCGATCGGGACGGCCGATTCCTGGCCTTGCGCGCCGACGCACTCTGCAGTCTCGGCGCCTACGTGCATCCGGGCGCCCGCGCGACCCCGACTGTCAGTCTGCTGTTCGGCCTGCAAGGGGCCTATCGGATGCCAGCCGTCTCGCTGCGCATGCGAGGAATCTACACGAACACGACGCCGACCGGCCCGTTTCGGGGCGCCGGCCAGCCGGAGGGAACCTATGTCCTGGAGCGGTTGATCGACCGTGCCGCCCACGCGCTCGGGACGACGCCGGTGGCACTCCGGCGCCGAAACGCGCTCGTGACCCGTGGCGGATCCCACAAGGCCGCGACCGGCCACACCATTGGGACCGTCGACGCCGCCGCGGTCCTGGAGCAAGCGAGCGCCTGGCTCGACAGCGTGCCGGCCCGGACCGGGGACACCCTCACGGGACGCGGGCTCGCGCTCTACCTCAAGGTCAACGGCATGGGCCGCCAGGAACGCGCGGTGATCTCCGTCGACGGGGCATCCGGAGAGGTCACGGCCTCCATCGGCAGCCAGACGAACGGGCAAGGCCACACGACGACCTTCGCGGCGTTGACCGCGGAACGGCTCGGCCTCGACCGTGGCCAGGTCAGGGTCGTGCAGGGCGACACGGCGCTTGTGGCGTTCGGCACCGGTACGGGCGCCTCGAGCGCGCTCGGGACGACCGGCACCGGGGTGTCCCGAAGCTGCGCCGACCTGCTGGTGAAGGCCCGCGTGGCCGCGGCCGCCCACCTTGAGGTCGCGGCCGACAAGCTCGATTACGACGCCGGCAGCTTCCGGCTGCCCGGGACGAACCTCTTCGTGACCCTCCAGCAGCTCGCCGCCGAGCATCCGGACGGTTTGACCGGCACGTCCGAAGTGGGCGTGAGCCTGACCTACACGGTCGGCTGCCACGCCTGCCGGATCGCGATCGACCCCGACACCGGCGAAGTCGAGGTGGTGGACTACGCGGCCTTCGACGATCTAGGGCCCCTGCTTCAGCCGATGATCGCCGAAGGTCAGATCCATGGAGGGGTCGCCCAAGGCATCGGCCAAGCGCTCCAGGAGGGCGTCTTCTACGACGACGCGGCTCAGCCGATCACCGCGACCTTTCTCGATTATCGGCTCCCGCGTGCGGC
The DNA here is from genome assembly GCA_903644085.1 of Hyphomicrobiales bacterium. Taxonomy (GTDB): domain Bacteria; phylum Pseudomonadota; class Alphaproteobacteria; order Rhizobiales; family Beijerinckiaceae; genus Enterovirga. Next base: position 15,860 of record CAHJXE010000005.1, on the reverse strand, counting down.
CGATCTGCCGGACCTCGCGGCTGAGGTCGTCGAGACGCCGGACGAGGGAACGGATCTGGGCGTGCGCGGTGCCGGAGAGGCCGGCGCGATCGCCTCCATGGCGGCCGTCGTCAACGCGGTCGACGATGCGCTCGGCGGCGACGCCGAGCTCGAGGCGCCCCTGACGGCGCAGCGGGTGTGGAGATGTCTCGCGAGACGGTCGCCGGAACAGACAGATGCGACCATGTGCGCGGCTCGAGCGGTCGCGGAGCCCGCGTATCCATGATGAGAACACTTCAAATCTGGCCGGCGTCAGGATACAATCGACGAGATTGGATCCTCGTTCACCGTGCCGTGTCGCTTCGGGTTGGTGCTTGAGGGGACGTCAGAGGACCCGAAGGAGCGCGCTTTGGCCCGTGATCCCCGCTACGATATCCTGTTCGAGCCGCTCAAATTCGGCCCGCTGACGCTGAAGAACCGCTTCTATCAGGTTCCGCATTGCAACGGACTTGGCTCGGGCCTCCCCTACAGTCACGCCGCGATGCGGGGCGTGAAGGCCGAGGGGGGATGGGCGGCGGTCTGCACCGAGATCCTGTCGATCCACCCGTCGTCCGACTCGACGCCCTATCCGCAGGTCAAGCTGTGGGACTCGGACGACGAGCGCTCGCTGCGCCTTCTCACCGATGCCGTCCACGAGCACGGTGCCTATGCGGGCGCCGAACTCGCCCATGGCGGCTTCGCGGTCGCCAACCGCTATACCCGCGAACACATCCTGTCACCGATGGATATTCCGTCGCGCCGCGACCCCGTCCAGGCGCGCGCGATGGATAAGGCCGATATCCGCGAGTACCGCCGCTGGCACCGGCGCGCGGCCCTGCGGGCGAAGGAGGTCGGTTTCGACATCGTCTACGTGTACGCGGCCGACGACCTCGAACTGCTTCAGTTTTTCCTGTCGCGCCGGCGCAACCAGCGCACCGACGAGTATGGCGGCTCGCTCGAGAACCGCACCCGCCTTCTGCGGGAGGTGATCGAGGACACGAAGGACGCGGTCGGGGACACATGCGCGGTCGTCGTCCGGCTCACGATCGACGAGCTCAGCGGGCCGGACGGCATCGTGGCGGCCGACGAGGGCCGCGACATCGTCGCGATGCTGGCCGAATTGCCCGACGCCTGGGACGTGAAGGTCTCGGGCTGGTCGAACGACAGCGAGACCTCCCGCTTCAAGAAGGAGGGCTACCAGGAGCCCTACGCCGCCTACATCAAGTCCGTCACCACCAAGCCCGTGATCGGGACGGGGCGGTTCACCTCGCCCGACACGATGGTCGGCCAGCTTCGCCGCGGCATCCTGGACGTCATCGGGGCGGCGCGGCCCTCCATCGCGGACCCGTTCCTGCCGAGGAAGGTCGAGGAAGGCCGGCTCGAGGACATCCGCGAGTGCATCGGCTGCAACATCTGCGTGGCGACCTACAACAACGCGTCTCCGATCAACTGCACCCAGAACCCGACGATCGGCGAGGAGTACAAGCGGGGTTGGCACCCCGAGCGGTACAAGCCGGCCGGCTCGTCGGACGCCGTGCTGGTGGTGGGGTCCGGCCCCGCGGGACTTGAATGCGCCCAGGCGCTGGGGCGCCGCGGCTACGAGGTGCATCTCGCGGAAGCGACCCGGGTGCTCGGTGGTCGCGTGACGCGCGAGTCGAAGCTGCACGGACTCGGCGAGTGGGCGCGCGTGCGCGACTGGCGGGTCGGCCAGATCGAGCAGATGGCCAACGTGTCCGTCTATCGCGAGAGCGCGATGACGGCCGACGACGTGATCGCCATGGAGATCCCGAACGTCGTCCTGGCGACCGGTTCGACCTGGCGGCGGGACGGCTTCGGCCGGCGCAACCACAAGCCGATCCCGGCCGACATCGATGCCCGCATCCTGACGCCCGACGACATCATGGACGGCCGGTCGGTCGAGGGCTCGGTTCTCGTGTTCGACGACGACGACTACTACATGGGCGGGGTCCTGGCCGAGACGCTGCGCCGTCGCGGGCACGCGGTCACGCTGGTGACGCCGTCGGCGCTCGTCTCCGCCTGGACCGTCAACACGCTGGAGCAGGAGAAGATACAGCGCCAGATCCTGGAGGCCGGGATCGACGTCGTGACGAGCCATAACCTCACGGCCGTCCGAGCGGGCGAGGTGGACCTCGCCTGCACCTTCACGGGCCGAGGCCGGACGGTCGCGGCCGACAACGTCCTGATGGTGACGGCACGGCTGCCCAACTCGGGCCTGTACGCCGAGCTCGCCGACGCCCGGGAGGCCGGACAGGCGCCCGGCCTGCGATCCCTGGTCCGGATCGGCGACTGCATCGCGCCGGCCGCGATCGTCCACGCTGTGTTCAGCGGCCGCCGCGCAGCCGAGCAGCTCGACGAGGCCGCGACCGACATCCTGTCCTTCAGGACGGAGCCTCTCGCGACCGACCGTCCGGCGCCCCTCAGCGGCGTCCGGCCCGTCAGGCTGCTCGCTGCCGAATGATGCGCGTCAACGTCTCACATGCCGGAACAGTCGCCGCTCGATGATCTTGAGGAGATTCACCGTCGCGACCGTCATGACCAGGAAGATGACGGCCGCGGCCGTGAAAGGCTCCGTGTATCGAAACGTCTCGGCCCCGGAGATCTTGGCGGCCTGCATCAGCTCGACGACACCGATCGCGGACAGCAGGGGTGTCTCCTTGAACAGGGTCACGAGGTAATTGGCGAGCGCCGGGTAGATCGGTAGCAGGGCCTGTCGGGCGATCACGGTCCGGAACGCGACGAGGCGGGGCAGGCCGAGCGCTGCCGCCGCCTCCCATTGGCCGGGCGGCACGGCGCTCAGCCCCGCCAGATAGACGCGCGACACGTAGCACGCGTAATGGAGAGCTAGCGCCGAGATGCCGATGAGATAAGCCGGTAGGGTGACCCCGAAATTCGGCAGGATGAAATACAACGTGTAGATCTGGATGAGCAGGGGCGTGCTGCGGACGAATTCGACGACGCCCATCGTCAGGCGAGAGATCCAGCGCGAGCCCGCCCGCTCGGCGACGGCGAAAACGAGTCCGAGGCCTAGCGCCAGCGGGAAGGACGTGGCCGTATAGACGAAAGTCCAGATCGCCCCCCTCCATAGATCGGGCAGAACCTCGGCCAGCGCCGCCCAGCTCCAATCCATCATCCGAAGGCCCGAGCGACCGGCGAGCGGCCCGGTGCGAGGTGTCGCCATCGCCCGGCCGCGCGGTCCGCACGCCGCGTCAGCGCCACGATGGCCTGGGCCGATACGAAATAGAGCACGAGAACGACGCCGAAGACCGGCCCCGTGCCGGACCTCACCTGGATCAACTGGTAGGCACGGAAGGAGAGGTCCGAGATCGTGATCAATGAGGCGAGAGACGTCGCCTTCAACAGCTGGACGGCCAGAACGCCGAGCGGCTGGATGACGACCGGCAGGATCTGAGGCAACAACACGAGCCGCAGCACCCGCCAGGGCGTCAGACCCAGGGAGCGGGCAGCTTCCGCCTGCCCCTTGTCGACCGACACGAAGGCTCCACGGACCACTTCCGACCCGTAGGCACCGTAATTGAGGCCGATGCCGACGATCGCTGCCGCGAGCGGCGGAATATCGATTCCGACGAGCGGGAGAACATAGTAAAGCCAGAAGAGCTGAAGGAGGAGCGACGTTCCCCTGAACAACTCGACATAGATCGTGAGCGCGACGTCGAGGAAGCGCCCGCCCGCCTCACGCAGAACTCCCACGCCGAACGCCAGGACGATCGCGAGGATCGCTGCACCGGAGGCGATCAGCAGCGTGTTGCGGATGCCCCCGAGCAGGAATAGGAGGGAGTCGAGCACCCCTCCTTCACTTGCACAATTCAGCCGTCGCCTTGTCCGGCAAGTTCGATCTATCGAAGCCGAATGGCGTGATCGCCGCGACGTGCTTGTCGGTCCCGGTCAGGCCGGACAAGGCCACGTTGAAGGCCTTGAGGAGGTCGTCGTCGTCCCGTCGGAACGCGAACGCGCCGTACCCGCGCGCCGGCTTCCCGTCGATGACGGGATCGGGAAATCCCTCGACGACCTGTACGCCAGAATCCTCGCCCATCGTGGCGACGAGCCTCCGGGCGGGCAGCGCGCTGATCGGAAACACGTCCACGCGACCGCTCTTGATAGCATTGGCGGCACTGAGCATGTCGGGCAGCACCGTTACCCGATCGTTGGGCACACCGAGTTTCTTCAGGTAGCTGGCTTGAACGGCTCCCGCCATCACGGCGACGCGCGCCTTGTCGTCCGAGACGACGCGGTCGAATCCCTCGAACTTCAGCGGGTTTCCCTTCGCGACGATCAGGGCCTGGCCGATGCCGTAGATCGGTTCCGAGAAGGCGACCTGCTCGCAGCGCTGCGGATTGACGAACATGGCCAGCACGATGTCGAAGCGGCGCGCCTTCAGGCCTGGAATGAGGGCGGCGAACTCGGTCAACACGCCTTCCATCTGGGCGACGCCCATCCTCTCGACCACCAGCTTCGCGACCTCCGCGTCGGCACCCGTGAGTTCGCCCCGCTCGTTCGCGTAGGCGTAGGGGACCTGGTTGGGGAACCCGACCCTGATCACGCCGTCCCGCTTGGCTCGCTCAAGGGCCGTTTCGGCCCGAGCCGGACCGAACGTCGCGACGCCGAGCGCTCCCAGCAGGCACAGATGCAGCAACGCCCTGAACATGGAATCTCCTGTTATGGATCGTAGTTTATTGTATCCAGTCGGGATGTCCACGGGAGATCCGCGTCGATCACGAATGCTTTTCTCCCGACGTGAAGCCGGTCGCCGTTCGTCGACATGATCGGGCAGCGCGAGCCTATGTGTCAGTAAGGCTTTGCTTGACGTCGCCGAGACGGTAAGACGCCTTGCCCTCAAGTTCGACAGATCGTTCGGCTTGCAGGAGTGAATGCGGACAGAGCATGACGGACAGTCTCGACTTCTCGTTGGTGCCGAGGCGGGTGGCCGAGACGCTGGGCTCCGACATCATTTTCGGCCGCATGGCGCCCGATGCACGGGTCATCGAGGAGGATATCGCGGAGCGCTTCGGCGTCAGTCGGTCTCCGGTGCGGGAGTGCATTCGCCTCCTCGAACAGGACGGCTTGGTGATTAGGGCCGAGCGCCGGGGAGCTCGGGTCAGTTCCTTGAGCAGACGCGACCTCGACGAGGTCTATTCGTGCCGCTTGGCCCTCGAGGGCATTGCGGCCGCCGAAGCTGCGCAGCGACACGAGCCGGACGACGTCAAGCTCCTTCAGGCCGGCCTGTCCCAGCTTCGGAAGGCGTTTCAGAAAAGCGACATAGCCGGCTACTTCGAGGCGAATGTCGCCTTCACGGATGCCGTCCACAAGGCGGCCGACAACACGACTCTCAAACGCCTTCTCGGGAGCATCCAGAAACAAGCCTTGCGCTACCGGTTTCTGGCCTACCGGAGCTTTCCGCAACTCATGCAGACCTCTCTGGACGGCAACCGGGAGGTAGTCGAAGCGATCCGCAACCATAACGGCGTGGAGGCTCGCACGCAGACGGAGCGTATGATCGAGCGCTCCTGGAATGCCGTTCGGAAATGCGTGCCGGATTAGATCCGCGATGCCGCTCTAACCACCAGATCAGGCGCTCCTGATAGGGCGCCGAATTCACCGTTCTCCCGCACGGCCGAAAGCAGGATGTTGCTTCGGCATCAAGCCGGTGCTTGGGCCGCTCCACGACCACGGCATCCTCCACCGAACAACGTGATCTTCGAAGGGATCGACTCGTCGCTGCGAGCCGGTCGACGACGGCTCTGTCGAGGGGGCACTGGCACGCGGTCCGCGACGGCAACCGACAAGCTCGCGCTCGATTTGGCATCCAATGCACGATCGTGATCGAAGATGATCGGCTTTCCGCTCCGGGTAGAGCTGACCGCGATGATGGCGAACGGCGTTCACGGCGAGCGAGGTGATCGAATGACGCATTCCCTACCACCCGCGACCGAACTGCTCCAAGCGCGTGCCTACCGGCCCTTGATCATGGGGCGGAGAGGCGCCGTCGCGAGCAATCATCCGCTCGCCAGCCAGGCGGGTCTCGATATCCTGCGACAAGGCGGCAACGCCTTCGACGCGGCGGTCGCGGTCGGCCTCACGGTCGGCGTCGTGGAACCGCACATGTCGGGCATCGGCGGCGACAGCTTCTACCACCTTCACGTCGCGGGGCAGTCGTCGGGGGAGGTGATCAACGCCACGGGTGCCGCCCCATCTGCCAGCGATGTCACGGCCGCTCGGCGGGACGGCATGGCGACCTTGGGGCCGCTCAGCGCTTCGACGCCGGGCACGGTCGCGGGTCTGGTCGAGATGCACGCCCGGCATGGGCGACTTGCATGGAACGCGCTCTTCGGCGCCGCGATCGAGTATGCCCGGTTCGGCTTCGGCGTGACGCATTCCTATCGGCATTTCGCGCGCCAGGAGCGCAGCCGGCTCATGGCGGACGAGCGAAGCCGGGACGTGTTCCTGTTGGGCGATCCCGGCGGAGCCCCCCCTCCGATCGGCGCCATCATCGTTCAGCGCGACCTGGCGGATACCCTTGAGGAACTCGCGTCCGAAGGACCCGACACCTTCTATCGAGGCCGCTTGGCGGCCCGTATGTCGGCCGCGATGCGGGAAGCCGGCGGCTGGCTCTCCCAGCGGGACCTGGAGGATTGCCGCAGCGAGGTCACAGCGCCCATCGCGATCCGTTACCACGATTTCGAGGTTCGCCAGACCGGCCCGAACTCGACCGGCTTCGTCCTCTTGCAGGAGCTCAAGATTGCAGAACGGTTCGACCTCGCCAAGCTCCCGCCCGGATCGGCGGAGTTGGTGCATGTCATGGTCGAGGCGAAGAAACGGGCGTTCCTCGATCGTGAGCGGTACGGCGGCGATCCCCGCTTCCTGGAGATCCCGCTCGACGACATCCTCTCGGACCAACACGCGGATCGCTGCGCGGCATCCATCGACCTGTCCCGCGCCTCCAGCCCGGACAACGCAGTCCCGACACGTTCGGGCGACACGACCTATTTCTGTGTCGTGGACTCGGACGGCAACGCCGTTTCGGCCATCCAGAGCCTCAATCTCGCGTTCGGGTCGGGGATGCTGGCCGGGACCACGGGCGTCCTCATGAACAATCGCATGGCATATTGGCACCTCGACACCGGTCACCCCAATCGGCTGCAACCCGGCAAGCGTGTCCGTCACACCATGAACGCACCCATGATCTTTAAGGACGGTCGGCCCTGGTGCGTGTTCGGAACGCCTGGGGCCGACAATCAGGTCCAGGTCAACTTCCAGGTCGCCGTGGCCATGATGGACCACGGCTACGATCCGCAGCAGGCCGTCGAGGCCCCCCGCTGGTCCAGCGATCAGCCGGGCCAAGATTCCAACTTCCCGCACGCCGGAGACTGGGCGCTCTCGCTAGAGAGTCGCTTCCCGAGTGAGACATTTCGCGGATTGGAAGCGAGAGGGCATCGGGTGAGGACGCTCGGGCCACTGGACGGACCCTGCAACGTCGAAGTCATTCGCCTGGCCGAGAACGGAATGCGGATCGCCGGTTCCGACCCGCGCCGTGACGGTTGGGCTCTCGCCTACTGAGCGGATCATGGTGCACCGCGATGGCCGGACGGAGTTCGGCAACCAGAACGAGACCTTCGACAACGCAGTGCTCGGGCTCGCCTACCGAGGCCAGAACCTTCGCCTATCGGCGGATGTTGGGATCCGAGCGCGAACGCTCAATAAGGGTTGGATTTGCCTACACGGGCCGAACGTTCCCACCGTTCCAGAGTAAGCAGGGCGAGGTGGGTGCTAAGCTCGACGCTGGACGCTTCTTGGCGACCGTGATGATGGTCGGCGCCTATTCGGCCGCGACGGCGTAGACCCGCTCCATGTCACCCGCCTCGCAGGCCTCGCCCTCATCGGTGAGGAGGGCCGGCAGATCCGCTTCAGGCTCGTCCACGGAGGTCGGGCTGGCGACCCAGCCATCGCGAACGTCTGGACGCCTGGTGTGTGCAATAAGGCGTAAGGCCTCCAAGATCGATGACGATGAGGTTGAAGAATCTAGCCCAGGACTCGTCGCCATTTCGTAGAAGATAATTGGAAAGTTACGTGCAGTCAGTTTAGCGTCCGAGTCATGCATGAGCGGCGCTAGGCATCTCATCGTCGCGCGAGCGTAAAGATGTATCGGCAGCTTGCGAGTTTGATCGATACTCGTAGAGAGCCGAGAGAAAACTCGATTGAAGATGGCCGAGAGTTTTGCGTTCTCGGATGGCAGGCTCCAGATCCGATCGTCTGGCGGCGATCTCGACGACGTCGAGTACGCGCGCGAGCCGTACAGCGCCGATGCTGGCGCTCATCGACTTGAGGCTGTGGGCGGCCTGCGCCGTCGTGGCCGGCTCCTCCTTCGCGATCGCCTCCTCCAGGGCCGCCAGGGCGACCGGCGCCTGCCGTTCGTAGAGACGCAGGACGCGCTCGAAGAACTCGCCGTCGCCCATCGCCGCGAGGCCGTCCAAGGTCTCGAGATCGATGATGGGGTCCGCGATCGGGTTCGCGTCCGATGCGTCGAGACCACGCGGGCGGGGAACCTCCGCCGTCTGCTCGGGCGACGCGACCACGTCCGACGGCCCGAACGGTAGAAGCGCGGCCAGCCACTCGGCGAGCTGCGTCAGGGTGAACGGTTTCGCCAGGGCACCGTCCATCCCGGCATTCTGCCAGGCATTCGCGGCGTCGCCCAGAACGTGGGCCGTCAAGGCCAGGATCGGGACCCTCGCGGCGCCACGTTCGCTCTCGCACTCCCGGATCGCACGAGACGCCGCGAAGCCGTCTAAGACGGGCATGCTCCCGTCCATGAGGATCAGGTCGAACCGCTCCCGTCCGCTCGACTCCAGGGCGGCTTGGCCGTCCTCCACGACGGTGACGTCCATGACGCCGCAACGCGCCAGCGCCTCGACCGCGACCTCGCGGTTGACCGCGCTGTCATCGGCGACGAGCACCCGCGCCTGCGGATATTGGGGAAACGCCTCCATCGACCCGGCATCGTTCCGCTCGACGGTCAGAAAGGGACGATCGGCTGCGAGCGCCACAAGGATCGGACACCACTCGGACTGGGTCAGCGGCCAGCGCAGCAGCTCGTCCGCGAGCCCCGACCGGACTGCCTGCGCTCCGGACACGTCGTCGATCGCTCCCAGCGCGAGTACGCGCTTCACGGAAGGCGGCCGCTTCCCGAGCCGCATCAGTTCGGCGGCCTCGACGATCCAGATCGCGCAATCGGCGTCCGGGGTCTCTCTCGGGGCGAAATCCGAAGCCTCAAGGCTCGCCGCGAGCACCGCACGTGTCGCCGGTCCCATGCGGCCCAGCGCGAAGCCGGCCGGAACGGCGGGCAGGCGGCGAGTGGCCGGCTCCGTCGCGGAGCTCGCGTGGAGCGGAATGCGCATCCAGAATGTCGAGCCTTCGCCGGGCCGGCTCTCGACGCCGATCGTGCCGTCCATCGCGGCGACGAGTCGTTGCGCGATGGAGAGGCCGAGGCCCGTGCCGCCGAAGCGGCGCGTGGTCGACTGGTCGGCCTGCGAGAACGCCTGGAAAACGCCGGAGAGCTTGCCCTCGGGGATGCCGATCCCCGTATCCGAGACCCTGATCCGAAGATGCCGGCCCTGCTCGCCGCACGCCGGCTCGCAGGTGTCGATCCGGACGAGCACGTGTCCAGCCTGCGTGAACTTGAGCGCGTTCGACACGAAGTTGCTCAGGACTTGGCCCAGGCGGACCTGGTCTCCCATCATCGTTTCGGGCACGTCAGGGGCGACGTCGGCCGCCAGATCGAGACCGGCCGTGCGCGCGCGCTCCCCGAACAGCGTCACGACCGTGTCGACGATCTCGGCCGGGCGGATCGGGACTCGCTCCAGGTCGATCTTGCCCGCCTCCACCTTGGCGAAGTCCAGGACGTCGTTGATGATCGCGAGCAATGTCTGGCCGGAGCGCGCGATCACCTCGGCATAGCGGCGCTGCCGGGGCGGCAGGTCCGTCCCGACCAGCAGTTCCGCCATCACCAGCATGCCGTTCATCGGCGTCCGGATCTCGTGGCTCATCGTTGCCAGAAAGCTGGATTTCGCCTCGTTCGCGGCGTCCGCGATCTGCCTCGCCTCGCTGAGGTCGAGCGTGCGCACGCGGACCTGCTCCTCCAGGCCGGCACTGTACTCGGCAAGACGGCGGTCCCGCTCGTTCACCGCTCCGATGAGGTCGTTGAAGGTGCCGGCGAGCGCGCCGACCTCGTCGTCGAATACGACCGACGCGCGTTGCGTGTAGTCGTGCCGGACGCGTACCGCGTCCATGGTCGTGGCGAGCGCCGCCAGAGGCCTCGTGACGCTGCGCTGCAGGCGGAGCGAGACGGCAAGCCCGACCACGACGGCGAGGAGGCCGGCATAGATCGAGTTCAGGGCGACGTCGACGACGCGCTCGGCCAGATCGCCGGTCTCCGCGACGAGCACGAGGCGTCCGACCGTGCGCGCGTTGTCCACGACGGGCACGCCGACCCGCAGCGTGCGCGTCGCGAGCAGATTCAGGATCGATAGGTCGGCCTGCGCGTCCACCTCGGCATCTCGCGTCAGACGCAGGCCGATGCCTTGCTCGCTGAGCAACGATCCGTCCGGCAATTCGATCGCCGCGTACACGATGCCGTTCTCGGACCCGATCGCCCGGAGCGTCGCGTCGGCCGCCAGTGCGTCGTTCTCGGCGGCAGCGCGCGCACCGCTCGCGGCGAAGACCTGTGCGACCGTGCGCAGGATCTGGCGCTTGTCCGATGCGTAGCGGTCGACCTCGCGCCAGACGGAGAGCGCGGTCGCCACGAGAAGTGCGATCGCGACAGCACCGACGACCGTCCAGGCGAGCCGGCTCGCGAGCGACCGGCTCGGGTTCAGCGCACGAGTGCGCATCTCACGTGCGGGTCGGATCAGGCCGCGAGTTCTCGGCATCGCTGCTCCACCTCGTCCCAGCCGGCCAGGAAGGCGTCCACGCAGCGCGGATCAAAATGCCCACCCGCGTTTGTCTGTAAGTAGGCTCGCGCTTCCTCGAATGACCAGGGCCTCTTATAGGGGCGCTCCGAGACGAGTGCGTCGAACACGTCTGCGACCGCCACGATACGGCCGCCGAGCGGGATCGCCTCACCCCGCAGGCCTGCAGGGTAGCCGGTGCCGTCCCAGCGTTCGTGGTGGCTGGCCGCGATCTCGGCCGCGAGAACCACCACATCGGACTCGCTGCCTTCCAGGATCCGTCGCCCGCGCTCGGCGTGCAACTCCATCTCGCGCCGTTCGACGGGCGTGAGCGCTCCCGGCTTCAGCAAGATTGCGTCCGACACGCCGATCTTGCCGACGTCGTGCATCGTGGAGGCAAGACTCAGGCGATCGACCTCGTCGCGGCCGAACCCGAGGTGACGCGCGATGATGGCCACGTAGGCCGCGACCCGCATCACGTGATTACCGGTTTCGGTGTCGCGATGTTCGGCCGCCCGCATCAACAGTTGTATGATCTCGCGTTCCCGCGCCTCGATCACCGATGTCGCGGCGGCGACCTCCCGGGCGAGCCAAGCCGCCCGGTTCTGGTCCTGGCGATGGGCCGCGCTGATCTTCATGAGATTGGAGATCCGCGCGCGGATCTCGAAGGGGTCACAAGGTTTGGCCAGGAAATCGGTTGCGCCCCGATCGAGAGCCTCGCGGCGCAAGTCTCTCTGGTTCAGACTAGTGACCATAACGATCGGCACGTGCGCGAAGCCGGGGACCTGCCGTGCGCACGCGATGAACTCGATCCCGTTCATGACCGGCATATCGTAATCGACGATCGCGACCCCGATGCGCTCGACATTGCTCTTCAGGTACGACAGGGCCGCCTCCGGACGGGTGAAGTCGACTGGCTCGCAATCCGGGACGTCCTTGATCGCCTGCATCATCAGCAGGTTGTTCATCTCCGAATCGTCGACCATGAGAGCGAGCATCACGAGGGCCTTCTCGACATCGCCGGGCGAGCGCCGCACGTCGTCATTGGGTGAGGAGAAGTTTGCCCGCGAGAGGCCCCACGCCGGGCGGCACGGGGACGCTCGTCGCGCCGTAATTCGAGTTCAGGTACAAGTTCGGTCCCTCGTAGAGATTGACCTGCCTCGCCACGATCACGGTGTAGGCCGACTGATCCGCGACCGGCTTGCTCGCGTCGATCACGACGCGCCCGCTCGGCAGGTAGATCGTGCCCAGCATTGTGCGCGCGTTGTCGCTGATGATGCGGTAGAGACGCAGCTTGGTCGTTCCGCCGGCCGACGGCGGCGTCGGACGCGTGACCGAATTCAGAGGCGGGGCCACAGGATTGGCGACGTTCCTGTCCTCGGCCATCAGAAGGCCCGCCATCAGCCCACTCGTCGGCGCACTGAGGCTGATCGTCGTTTTCTGCTCGAAAACGAGCCCGCTCTTGTCGCCTATGAAGTAGAAGCCCACGTCGACACCCGAGACGGAAGCCTGCTTGCCGACCAGCAGCGGGCCGTCCTTGATGATGTAGATACCGGGCCTCAGCGTCACCTTGGCGTAGTCGGTGATGTAGAGACCACCGCAATAGGTCCCGGGATCGAGCGTGACGGTACGGTTCACGATGTTCTTGACGGATTTCGTGATGGAATCGTCGTCGCCGTCTTCGGGATCGTCGTCCTCGTCGTCGTCGTCATCATCATCATCGTCTGATTTGTACGCGGTGGCGGGCGGCTTCGTGCACGGGCCGGCCTGCGGGCCGGCTCGGTCCCGCAAAGGATCCGCGATGACCGGGCATCCGGTCTGCGGCGGCGGCGCGAAGTTCGCGCGCGCCCCACTATATCCGCCAGCCGAGCAGATCGTCTGCGCCAGGGCCATCGCGTTCGCCTGGCCGAGCATCCCGGTTCCGCTCTTGGAGTTCGAGTATAGGGCACAATCTCTCGCGGTGACTTGGGCGTTCTTCTCGAGGTTGAACGCGCCGGATGCGGCCTCGTCCAGCGTCAGCATGCACAGCCGCATTCGGCCGACGACGCTTGCCTTTGCGCGCGTGACGAGCGCGACCGTGGACAGGCCGACAAAATTGCCGAACATCAACTTGACATCTTCCCGGACGACGGCCGAGACGCTCGTTCTGTCGTCCGCGACCGCCACTTGCACTGAGAGCGGCTGCGCCGAGGATGTTTTGGCCTCCGATCGAATGGCGTGCTCGGTGACACCAGCGACGGAGACGGTCGTCGCCATCGCGAGCTTGAGAGCGTTGCCGCCTGCCAGGACCCCGGCATCGACCGCACTCTGAAGTTGGCGTTGCCGCACGTTCAGGCGCGCGTAATCGATGCCGGCGCCGACGAGAGCGATGAGGACCGTGGCGCTCAGGCCGAAGATGACCGCCATCGCGCCGTTCCGGTCACTCCCGAATGCGCCGATCCGCCGACACGTCGCGCGACAGACGGCGTTGATCAGCGATCGTCCCCGATCGTCCCTCATCCGAATTATCCAGCAACCGGCGCTCATCCATCGGATGAATAGAGCGGGACGTTAAAAATCGGGTGTCGAAACGTGGTAGAGGGTCAGCGCGCGAGATTGCGATCCGTCGTTTCCACTATTTTGATTACCAGATACTGTATCGGACCTCCGTCTCTGGAGCGGAGCTCGATCATCGAATGACGTTCTTATCGCGGTAATCCTAATGTTACGCGACGACCTGGAGAAGCTTCGCTCAGGCGGGAAAGATGGCGCGGATCAATGCTTTTTAAGGCTTTCCCCTCCAGCGTGTCGGGGGCGCGGAACACTCGCTCGCAAGTCTAGACTGCAGGGTAGTGCCGCAACGACGTCAACAGATCGCGCCCGACGTAGTGACGAGCGACGACATCTTGCGGCAGCGGAACTGTTGATGATCCATGAAACCCAGATGCGATATGTTGATCCGGGGCCGTTCCGAGCAGTTGACGATCGGTCCGTCGAGATGTTCGCGCGCCCACCCACCTCATCGCGTGCGCTCGCGGCTTCCCCCGTCAGCTCAAGCCCTCGCACGTGCATCCTCATCAGGCGCATCGCCCTGGACTGCCGCGGGGTCACGGCGATCGAGTTTGCGGTACTCGCCTTGCCGTTCTTCGCGCTGATCTGCGCCATCATGCAATCGGCCTTGATCGTCCTCGCCCAGCAATCGCTCGACCGGGCGCTGGAGCGGGCCGCGCGCTCCTTGCGCACCGGTACTTTCCAAGAACTCGCCGACGGCAGTGATCCCGCGCAGCGGCTTCAGAGGACGATGTGTGGCGACGTGCCTGTCCTATTCCGCTGCGCCAGCGTGCGTGAGGACGTGACGCGCGGGGCCAGCTTCTCGCCGGCCATGCTGAACGAACCCTTCGATCGGGAGAGACGCATGTGGGCCGACGGTTTCGGCACACGGTTCGAATGTCCCGAGGGCGACGACATCGTCGCCCTCCGAGCGGCCGTGCCGATCCCTTACCTGTTCAAGTTCCCAGATCGCGTGGCTCAGCGCATGGCGGACGACACGCTCCTGCTCGTGTCGACATCCGTCTTCCGGGCCGAAGCCTACCTGCAGAAGTCCTGTCAGTGACCATGTGGCGGTTCGAACAGTTCAGGCAGTCCCAGTGCGGCGTCAGCGCCGTCGAATTCGCACTGATCACGCCGCTTCTCTTCTTCCTCTACATGGGATCGATCGAGATGCCCCGTGTCGTGACGATCGGCAGCCATCTCGCCCAGTCCGCCGAGGCGATGGCGGTCCTCATCTCGCGCGACGACCTGTCGGATCTAGGGCCCGTCTACGCGGTCGCGCAAGCAATCCTGTCGCCCTACGAGGTTCGTGGTGCAGGCGTCGTGCTGACGACGGGGGGCGTCTACCAAGTCGGCACCGCGATGGTGACGAAAGCCTGCTCCAGCGCGCAACAGAACGATCAGGCGCGGGCCGTAGGGTCGACGCTCGGTCCGCCTCCTGCCGGTCTGGAGGCGAATGGCGACCGATTCGTGATGGCCGAGATCAAGATGCGCTACAACGCGATCTTCCCGATCCTGCCGACACTGAACAACTGGACGTTCTCTTACCAGAAGATCTGGCCCATCCGTGGCGGGAAAACCTATAACGGACAGCCCGAGGTCGTTCTGCCCGGCGGCAAGCCCTGCCCACTTACCTTCGACAAGGCGTGAATCGACAATCAGTGTGGCGCTGTCGGATCCGGGGACACGACGCTCGATTAGCGCCTCTTCTCGGTCCTGCGCGGCTCGACCTTCACGGTCGGCGACCGCATCACCATGGGCGGGGTGCGGGGCGACGTCATGCGGCTCGGCTTCATTCAGACGACCATCATGGAGATGGGGCAGTCACCGGGCGTGCAGGGCGCGGATCCCGCCATGTGGGTGAAGAGCCGCCAGTTCACGGGGCGCATCGTGACGGTCAGCAACGCGAAGATCTTCTCCGAGCCGGTCTTCAACTATACGAGGGATTTTCCATTCATCTGGGAGGAGATGGCGATCCCGGTCACCTATCAGGCCGACCGCGCGCGCGTCGAGGCGATCCTGCTCGATGCTGCCCGACGGTACGCCGTCGATTCCGGCACGATGGCCGTCGAGGCGAAGAACGACCTCAAGGCGAAGTTCGGGGTCGACCCGATCGATCTCGACCCCACGGTGTTCTACCGGATCACCGACAATTGGCTCGAGCTGACCGTTCGCTCGTGGTCGGCACGCACCGCATCCGCAGCGTGAAGGACGCGATGAGCCGCGAGATCCTGACCGCCTTCGACGCGGCCGGTATCGGCATCGCGTCCGCCACCTACGACATCGTGGGGTTTCCCGCGATCGAGATGCGGCCGGCCCCGTCCTCCGGCCCGGCCC
>CAHJXE010000004.1 GCA_903644085.1 Hyphomicrobiales bacterium | reverse complement strand
GAGGGCGCGTCCCTCGAGGACATGACCGATACCGAGATGGCCGAGATGGGCGAGAACCTGCGGCGCGGCGTTCCGATCGCCACGCCCGTGTTCAACGGCGCGAAGGAATCCGACATCGAGGACCTTCTCGAACAGGCTGGTCTCCACAAGTCGGGTCAGTCGCAGCTCTATGACGGGCGCACCGGTGAGGCCTTCGACCGCAAGGTGACGATGGGCTACATCTACATGCTGAAGCTGCACCATCTCGTGGACGACAAGATCCACGCGCGCTCGATCGGCCCCTACTCGCTGGTGACTCAGCAGCCGCTCGGCGGCAAGGCGCAGTTCGGCGGCCAGCGTTTCGGCGAGATGGAGGTGTGGGCGCTCGAAGCCTATGGGGCGGCGCATACGCTCCAGGAGATGCTGACCGTGAAGTCGGACGACGTGGCGGGCCGCACCAAGGTGTACGAATCGATCGTGCGCGGCGACGATGCCTTCGAGTCCGGCATCCCGGAGAGCTTCAACGTGTTGGTCAAGGAGATGCGCTCGCTCGGCCTCAACGTGGAACTCACCTCCTCGAAGAAGGCCGCGAACGACGAGCCGTCCGCGGAGGCGGCCGAGTAGGCAGCGCCTGCTTTTCCTCTCCCCGCCAACGGGGAGAGGATAGACCGGCCTCGGCCGGACCGAATTTCAAGGCGCCATGGCGCCACCTTGGACGAACGGGCATGGCCCGGCCGCCGAGGACAAGGAGAAGATCATGAATCAAGAAGTCATGAATCTGTTTAATCAGGCGGCTCAGCCTCAGAGCTTCGACCAGATCAAGATTTCGATTTCGAGCCCGGAGAAAATCCTTTCGTGGTCCTACGGCGAGATCAAGAAGCCCGAGACGATCAATTACCGCACCTTCAAGCCGGAGCGGGACGGCTTGTTTTGCGCGCGCATTTTCGGGCCGATTAAAGACTACGAGTGCTTGTGCGGCAAGTACAAGCGTATGAAGTACAAGGGCGTGATCTGCGAGAAGTGCGGTGTCGAGGTGACGCTCGCGCGCGTCCGACGCGACCGCATGGGCCATATCGAACTCGCGGCCCCCGTCGCACATATCTGGTTTCTGAAGTCCCTGCCGTCGCGCATCGGGCTGCTGCTCGACATGACGCTGAAGGATCTCGAGCGGATCCTGTACTTCGAATCCTACGTGGTCATCGAACCCGGCCTAACGCCGCTCAAGGAGCGCCAGCTCTTGTCGGAGGACGAGTACATCCGCGCGCAGGAGGATTACGGCCAGGATTCGTTCACGGCGTTGATCGGCGCTGAGGCGATCCGCAAGATCCTCCAGGACCTCGACCTGGAGAAGATCGCAGTCGACATTCGGCACGAGATCTCGGTCACGACCTCCGAGCTGAAGCCGAAAAAGCTGATGAAGCGCCTCAAGATCATCGAGGCGTTCCAGCTCTCCGGCAACAAGCCGGAGTGGATGATCCTCACCGTCGTGCCAGTCATCCCGCCGGACCTGCGTCCGCTGGTGCCGCTTGACGGCGGCCGCTTCGCGACGTCCGACCTGAACGACCTCTACCGCCGCGTCATCAACCGCAACAACCGCCTCAAGCGGCTGATCGAGCTGCGCGCTCCGGACATCATCATCCGCAACGAGAAGCGGATGCTGCAGGAGGCGGTGGACGCGCTGTTCGACAATGGCCGTCGCGGCCGGGTCATCACGGGCGCGAACAAGCGCCCGCTTAAGTCGCTTGCCGACATGCTGAAGGGCAAGCAGGGCCGGTTCCGCCAGAACCTGCTCGGCAAGCGGGTCGACTATTCGGGCCGTTCCGTCATCGTGGTCGGGCCGGAGCTGAAGCTGCACCAGTGCGGGTTGCCGAAGAAGATGGCGCTCGAGCTGTTCAAGCCGTTCATCTACGCCCGGCTGGACGCGAAGGGCTTCTCGGCGACCGTCAAGCAGGCGAAGAAGCTCGTCGAGAAGGAGAAGCCCGAGGTATGGGATATCCTGGACGAGGTTATTCGCGAGCACCCGGTCATGCTGAACCGGGCACCAACGCTGCACCGCCTCGGCATCCAGGCCTTCGAGCCGACGCTGATCGAGGGCAAGGCGATCCAGCTTCACCCGCTGGTCTGCGCCGCCTTCAACGCCGACTTCGACGGCGACCAGATGGCCGTGCACGTGCCGCTCTCCATGGAGAGCCAGCTCGAGGCGCGCGTCCTCATGATGTCGACGAACAACATCCTGCATCCGGCGAACGGTCATCCGATCATCGTGCCGTCGCAGGATATCGTACTCGGCCTCTACTACCTGTCGATCGTCGCCGAGGGCGCGCCGGGTGAGGGCAAGGCGTTCGGTGACATCGGCCACCTGGAGCACGCGCTCGAGGAGAAGATCATCCACCTGCACTCGAAGATCCGGTATCGCTGGACCGGGCTCGACGAGGACGGGAACGAGGTCACCCGGATGATCGACACGACGCCCGGCCGCGTGATGCTGTCGCGTGTCCTGCCGCGTCACAAGAAGGTCCCGTTCGAGGTCGTCAACAAGTTGATGACCAAGAAGGAGATCTCAAACATGATCGACATCGTCTATCGGCAGTGCGGTCAGAAGGAGACGGTGATCTTCTGCGACCGGATCATGGCGCTGGGCTTCACGAACGCCTTCAAGGCGGGCATCTCCTTCGGCAAGGACGACATGGTCGTGCCGGAGAACAAGTGGGAGATCGTCGACGCGACCCGCACGCTCGCCAAGGATTACGAGCAGCAATACCAGGACGGCCTGATCACCCAGGGCGAGAAGTACAACAAGGTCGTGGATGCCTGGGCGAAGTGCTCGGACCGTCTCGCGGCCGAGATGATGCTGCGGATCTCGTCCGTGAAGAAGGACGAGACCGGGCGCGACCTGCCGGTGAACTCGATCTACATGATGAGCCACTCCGGCGCCCGTGGGTCGCCGGCGCAGATGAAGCAGCTCGCGGCGATGCGCGGCCTGATGGCGAAGCCGTCGGGCGAGATCATCGAGAGCCCGATCATCTCGAACTTCAAGGAAGGCCTCGACGTGCTCGAGTACTTCAACTCGACGCACGGCGCCCGCAAGGGCCTCGCCGATACCGCCTTGAAGACCGCGAACTCGGGCTACCTGACGCGCCGTCTCGTCGACGTCGCGCAGGATGCCGTCATCCGCGAGCCGGATTGCGGCACCGAGCGGGGCATCCGCATGCGGGCGATCGTCGATGCGGGCCAGGTCGTGGCCTCGCTGGCGTCACGCATCATGGGCCGCTTCGTGGCAGAGGACGTAGTCGCGCCAGACGGCACGGTCATCGTGCCGGCGCGCACGACGATGATCGAGGAGGAGCACATCGCGGCGATCACCGCGGCCGGGATCACGGAGGTGAAGATCCGCTCCGTGCTCGTCTGCGAGTCGCGCAACGGTGTCTGCGCCACCTGCTACGGACGCGATCTCGCCCGCGGCACGCCCGTGAACATGGGCGAGGCGGTCGGCGTCATCGCGGCGCAATCGATCGGCGAGCCCGGCACCCAGCTGACGATGCGGACCTTCCACATCGGCGGCGCGGCGCAGATCGCGGACCAATCCTTCGTCGAGACGAACTTCGACGGGAAGATCGTGATCCGCAACAGGGCCGTTGCGCGCAACACCGAAGGCGACCTCGTGGCAGTCGGCCGGAACAACTCCGTTGTGGTCGTCGACGCGGACGGCGTGGAACGCGCCGTGCACCGCATCAACTACGGTGCGAAGCTCAAGGTGGACGAGGGCGACACGGTGAAGCGCGGCCAGCGCATTGCCGAGTTCGATCCCTATACCCGGCCGATCCTGACCGAGATCGACGGAATCGTCGGCTACGAGGACTTGGTCGACGGACAGTCGATCACGGAGACGACCGACGAATCGACGGGTATCAACAAGCGCGTCGTGATCGATTGGCGCGGGTCCGCCCGCACCAGCGATCTCAAGCCCGCGATGGTGATCCAGACGGCAGATGGCAAGATCGCCAAGCTGCCGCGCGGGTCGGATGCGCGCTACTTCCTGCCGGTCGACGCCATCATCGGCTACGATCCGGGTGCGCAGGTGAAGGCGGGCGACATCGTCGCGCGCGTCGCGACGGACTCGGCGAAGACGCGCGACATCACGGGCGGCCTGCCGCGTGTGGCGGAGCTCTTCGAGGCGCGTCGTCCGAAGGACGCGGCGGTCATCGCGGAGAAGTCGGGCACGATCCAGTTCGGGCGCGACTACAAGAACAAGCGCCGCCTGTCGCTGACGCCGCATGACGGGTCGGATTCCGTCGAGTACCTGATCCCGAAGGGCAAGCACATCCACTTGCAGGACGGCGACCAGGTCGAGCTCGGCGACTTCATCGTCGACGGCAACCCGGCGCCGCACGACATCCTGGCAATCAAGGGCGTGGAGGAGCTCGCGGCCTACCTCGTCAACGAGATCCAGGAGGTCTACCGGCTCCAGGGCGTGAACATCAACGACAAGCACATCGAGGTGATCGTTCGGCAAATGCTGCAGAAGGTGGAGATCACGGAATCGGGCGATTCCGAACTCCTCACCGGTGAGCAGATCGACCGGATGGAATTCCGGGAGATCAACGAGCAGCTGGTCGCGGCGCGCAAGAAGCCCGCGGTCGGGGTGCCCGTCCTTCTCGGCATCACCAAGGCGTCGCTGCAGACGAAGTCGTTCATCTCGGCCGCCTCCTTCCAAGAGACGACCCGCGTCCTCACGGAAGCAGCGGTGAACGGTAAGGTCGACCAGCTCGAAGGGCTGAAAGAGAACGTGATCGTGGGCTCGCTCATCCCGGCCGGGACGGGCGCCATGAACACGCGCATCCGTCAGGTCGCGCAGAAGCGCGATGATCTGATCCTGGCGCAGCGCTCCGCCGAGGCCCAGGCCCGCGCGGCCGAAGCCCAGGCGGTGTTCAACGAGCTGCCATCCGCCGCCGAGTAGGGCAGGGTGGTTCGACAAGGTAAGGAGGGGTCGCTTCGGCGGCCCCTCTCTCGTTGCGGGTAGCTTAAGGGGCACCGCATTCCGATCCGGACGGCGTTTGCTGTTGACGGGCAGCGAGTCGGTCCTTAAAGAGACCCCATCACCGCAGGCCGTAAGCCTCGCGAGTCGACGCGTTTCGCGCCGACGCTCCGAGCTTATACGCTGCTGTTCTTTCGGTCCGATCTGGCGTCCGCGTCAGTCTGTTGGGCAAGACCTCGCTGGCAAGCTTGCGAGGTCCTCTGCATCGTCCGCGTCGCAGGTCTTCAGGGCCTATGGCGTGGATCGTCGTTCGCGCATGCCGGAGGGCATGCTCTTTGATCTGCCAGCATGTCGAATGGCCGACATCGCGAAGAGGGCTTGAATGCCGACGATCAGCCAGTTGATCCGCAAGCCGCGGACGGCTCCGAAGACCCGCAACAAGGTCCCGGCGCTGGATTCGTGCCCGCAGAAGCGGGGCGTTTGCACGCGCGTTTATACGACGACGCCGAAAAAGCCGAACTCCGCGCTCCGCAAGGTCGCGAAGGTCCGGCTGACCAACGGCTACGAAGTCATCGGGTACATTCCGGGCGAGGGTCACAACCTGCAGGAGCACTCCGTGGTGATGATCCGTGGCGGCCGCGTCAAGGATCTGCCGGGCGTTCGCTACCATATCCTGCGCGGCGTCCTCGATACCCAGGGCGTGAAGAACCGTAAGCAGCGCCGGTCCAAGTACGGCGCGAAGCGTCCAAAGTAAGCGGAGTCGAACATGTCCCGCCGCCACAGCGCCGAGAAGCGCGAGATCATACCCGACCCGAAGTTCGGCGACATCGTCGTGACCAAGTTCATGAATTCGATCATGTACGAAGGTAAAAAGTCGACGGCCGAGCGGATCGTCTACGGCGCCTTCGACATCATCGAAGGGCGTGCCCGTGCGAACCCGATCGAGGTGTTCCGTGCCGCGCTCGAGAACGTGGCGCCGGCGCTCGAGGTGCGCTCCCGCCGCGTCGGTGGTGCCACATACCAAGTGCCGGTCGAGGTTCGCCCGGAGCGCCGTCAGGCTCTCGCGATTCGTTGGCTGATCCAGGCCGCACGCTCGCGCAACGACAAGACGATGGTCGACCGGCTCTCGGCAGAGCTGCTCGACGCTGCCAACAATCGCGGTAATGCGGTGAAGAAGCGTGAGGACACGCACCGGATGGCCGAGGCCAACCGCGCCTTCTCGCATTATCGCTGGTGACCGGCCGGACCGGTTAGGAATACACCTATGCCCCGTACCCACGCGATCGAGGATTATCGCAACTTCGGCATCATGGCCCACATCGATGCCGGGAAGACGACGACCACCGAGCGGATCCTCTACTACACCGGAAAGTCCCACAAGATCGGCGAGGTCCATGAGGGTGCCGCCACCATGGACTGGATGGAGCAGGAGCAGGAGCGCGGCATCACGATCACGTCCGCTGCGACGACATGCTTCTGGCGTGATAAGCGCCTGAACATCATTGATACCCCCGGGCACGTCGATTTCACGATCGAGGTCGAACGTTCGTTGCGCGTGCTCGACGGCGCTGTGTGCGTGCTCGACGGCAACCAGGGCGTGGAGCCACAGACCGAAACGGTGTGGCGTCAGGCTGACAAATACGACGTGCCGCGTGTCGTGTTCGTCAACAAGATGGACAAGACCGGCGCCGACTTCTTCAACTGCGTCAAGGACATCATCGACCGTGTCGCCGGCAAGCCGGTGTGCCTGCAGCTGCCGATCGGATCGGAGAGCAATTTCCAGGGCGTCATCGACCTTATCAAGATGAAGGCGATCGTCTGGAACGGCGAGGCGCTCGGCGCGAACTACGACGAGGTGGAGATCCCGTCCGATCTGAAGAATCAGGCGGCCGAGTATCGCGTGAAGCTGGTCGAAGCCTGTGTCGAGATGGACGACGACGCTATGACCGCCTACCTCGACGGCACTGAGCCAGACGAGGGGACGATGCGCCGCCTTGTTCGCACTGCCGTTCAGAGGCGCGCCTTCCACCCCGTGTTGTGCGGTTCGGCTTTCAAGAACAAGGGTGTGCAGCCGCTGCTCGACGCGGTCGTGGACTACCTGCCGTCGCCCGCCGATCGCGAGAGTATCAACGGGGAAGATCCGAATACCGAGCAGCCGATTGAGCGGCACGCGGTCGATTCCGACCCGTTCTCCATGCTCGCCTTCAAGATCATGGATGACCCGTTCGTAGGCACGATCACGTTCTGCCGAATCTATTCCGGCAAGATCGAGTCGGGTGCGGGAATCGTGAACTCGACCCGCGACAAGAAGGAGCGCGTCGGTCGCATGCTCTTGATGCATGCGAATAATCGCGAGGATATCAAGGAAGCTTTCGCGGGCGATATCGTGGCGCTGGCCGGGCTCAAGGACGTGCGCACTGGTGACACGCTCTGCGATCCGCAGAAGCCCGTCATCTTGGAACGTATGGAGTTTCCGGAACCCGTCATTACCATTGCGATCGAGCCGAAGTCGAAGGCGGACCAGGAGAAGCTGGGACTCGCGCTTGCCAAGCTTGCGGCCGAGGACCCGTCTTTCCGCGTGTCGACCGATCAGGAGAGCGGCCAGACCATCCTGAAGGGGATGGGGGAACTCCATCTCGACATTAAGGTTGATATCCTTCGCCGGACCTACAAGGTCGACGCGAATATCGGCGCGCCTCAGGTTGCCTACCGCGAAACGATTTCTCGGCGCGCCGAGGTCGACTACACGCACAAGAAGCAGACCGGTGGCACGGGCCAGTTTGCACGGGTTAAGATCGTGGTCGAGCCAGGCGAGAAGGCCTCCGGCTTCGTGTTCGACTCGAAGGTGATCGGCGGTTCGGTCCCGAAGGAATACATCCCCGGCGTCGAGAAGGGTCTGAACTCGGTCATCGGTTCCGGCGTGATCGCAGGCTTCCCGGTGGTTGACGTGAAAGTGCAGCTGATCGACGGCGCGTTCCACGAGGTCGACTCGTCGGCGCTCGCCTTCGAGATCGCGTCCAGGGCGGCTCTGCGCGAGGCGCTCCAGAAGTGCGGATCGGTTCTGCTCGAGCCGATCATGAAGGTCGAGGTGGTGACACCGGAGGATTATACCGGCTCCGTCATCGGTGACCTTAATTCCCGCCGTGGCCAGATCCAGGGCCAGGACATGCGGGGCAACGCGAACGTCATCAACGCGATGGTGCCGCTCGCCAACATGTTTGGCTATGTCAACACGCTGCGCTCGATGAGCCAGGGACGTGCGAACTACACGATGCAGTTCGACCACTACGATCAGGTGCCGTCGAACGTCGCGGCCGAGGTCCAGGCCAAGTACGCGTAAGCGTCCGGTCTCGACTTCTTCAACCAACATTGAAGCTTGCGAAGGTAAGGTGCTCTCATGGGTAAGGAAAAGTTCTCCCGTAATAAGCCGCATTGCAACATCGGCACGATTGGCCACGTCGATCATGGCAAGACGTCGTTAACGGCGGCGATCACGAAGGTGTTGGCAGAGACGGGCGGGGCAACCTTCACGGCCTACGACCAGATCGACAAGGCGCCGGAGGAGAAGGCGCGCGGGATTACGATCTCGACGGCGCACGTTGAGTACGAGACGGCCGCCCGCCATTATGCCCACGTCGACTGCCCGGGCCACGCCGATTACGTGAAGAATATGATCACGGGTGCGGCGCAGATGGACGGAGCGATCCTCGTCGTATCCGCCGCCGACGGCCCGATGCCGCAGACTCGCGAGCACATCCTGCTCGCCCGTCAGGTCGGCGTGCCAGCGCTGGTCGTGTTCCTGAACAAGGTCGACCTGGTCGACGACGCCGAACTGCTTGAGCTCGTCGAGATGGAGGTGCGCGAGCTCCTCTCCAAGTACGACTTCCCGGGGGATGATATCCCGATCACCAAGGGTTCGGCCAAGGTCGCGCTCGACAACGGCGACAAGACGATCGGTCACGACGCGGTCATCGCGCTGATGAAGACAGTCGATGAGTACATTCCGCAGCCGGAGCGTCCGATCGACCAGCCCTTCCTGATGCCGATCGAAGACGTGTTCTCGATCTCGGGTCGCGGCACGGTGGTGACGGGTCGCGTGGAGCGCGGCATCGTCAAGGTCGGCGAGACGGTCGAGATCGTCGGTATCCGGGCGACGCAGACGACGACCGTCACGGGCGTCGAGATGTTCCGCAAGCTGCTCGATCAGGGCCAAGCGGGCGACAACGTCGGCGTGCTGCTCCGCGGCACGAAGCGCGAGGACGTCGAGCGCGGTCAGGTCGTGTGCAAGCCGGGTTCGGTGAAGCCGCACACGAAGTTCAAGGCCGAGGCCTACATCCTGACCAAGGAGGAGGGCGGCCGCCACACCCCGTTCTTCACGAATTATCGTCCCCAGTTCTACTTCCGGACGACGGACGTGACCGGCGTGTGCACGCTGCCCGAGGGCACCGAGATGGTGATGCCGGGCGATAGCGTGACCATGGACGTGACGCTGATCGTGCCGATCGCCATGGAGGAGAAGCTGCGCTTCGCCATCCGTGAGGGCGGCCGGACCGTCGGTGCCGGCGTGGTGGCATCGATCGTCGAGTAACAACGTTCCTCATGCCGAGGCGCCCGGCCGAAAGTCGGGCCTGGAAGCAAGAAACGGCAGGGCGCATCGATCGGTGCGTCCTTCGAGGCTCGCTCCGATCGCACCTCAGGATGAGGAGCGGGGTGGATCTCAACCCGTCAAGAGAGACAGATGAACCAGAATATCCGAATCCGGTTGAAAGCCTTCGATCACCGCGTCCTCGACGCCTCGACGCGCGAGATCGTGTCGACCGCGAAGCGGACGGGTGCGCAGGTGCGCGGGCCTATCCCGCTGCCGACGCGTATCGAGCGCTACACGGTCAATCGCTCGCCACACATCGACAAGAAGTCGCGCGAGCAGTTCGAGATGCGCACGCACAAGCGCGTTTTGGATATCGTCGATCCGACCCCGCAGACCGTGGACGCGCTGATGAAGCTCGATCTCGCGGCCGGTGTCGATGTGGAGATCAAGCTCTGAGCCGATCGGCTTGGAGCTGACTTGAATGCCCGCTGAGGACGAACCATGCGCTCAGGCGTCATAGCCCAAAAGGTCGGCATGACCCGCATCTTCACGGATGCCGGGGAACATGTTCCGGTGACCGTGTTGAAGGTCGACAACTGCCAGGTCGTCGGCCACCGCACGATGGAGAAGAACGGTTACGTGGCGCTGCAGGTCGGCGTCGGGCGTGCCAAGGTGAAGAACGTCTCGAAGGCCGAGCGCGGTCGCTTCGCGGTCGCGAATGTTGAGCCGAAGCAGAAGCTGGCGGAATTTCGGGTCACCGAGGATGGCGTGATCCCGGTCGGTGCGGAGATCACGGCAGATCACTTCCTGGCGGGTCAGTTCGTGGACGTGACGGGCACCACGCTCGGCAAGGGTTTTGCCGGCGGTATGAAGCGCTGGAATTTCGGCGGCTTGCGCGCGACCCACGGCGTGTCGGTCTCGCACCGCTCGATCGGTGGTACGGGCGGTCGCCAGGACCCTGGCAAGACCTTCAAGAACAAGAAGATGCCGGGACATCTCGGCGTCGAGCGAGTGACGACCCAGAATCTGCGCGTGGTGCAGACGGACGTCGCCCGCGGCCTCATCCTGGTGGAGGGCGCCGTTCCAGGCCATGCCGGGGGCTGGATCTTCATTCGTGACGCGGTCAAGCGGAAGGCTCCGGCCGATCTGCCGATGCCGGGTAAGTTCAGGACTAACGGCGCGTCCAACTCGGAGGCTCCGGCCGCTGAGACGGAAACGGTCGAGGAGAACGCGTGATGCAGGTCGACGTCACTACATTCGGCGGCGACGGGGCAGGTCAGCTCGAGCTCGACGAGGCCATTTTCGGTCTCGAGCCGCGCGCCGACATCCTCGCCCGCATGGTCCGTTGGCAGCTCGCCAAGCGCCGTGCCGGGACGCACGCCGTGAAGAACCGTGCCGCGATCTGGCGTACCGGCAAGAAGCTCTATAAGCAGAAGGGCACCGGCAACGCCCGTCACGGCTCGGCGCGCGTCGCTCAGTTCCGCGGTGGCGGACGCGCCTTCGGACCGGTGGTTCGCTCGCACGAGCACGATCTTCCGAAGAAGGTCCGCGCCATGGCGTTGCGTCACGCGCTCTCGGCCAAGGTCAAGGATCGGTCGCTGATCATCGTGGATGACGCCACGCTGGCCGACCCCAAGACGAAGGCGCTGAAGGAGCAGTTCGGAAAGCTAGGGCTCCTGTCCGCGTTGATCATCTCGGGTGCGCAGGTCGAGCCGAATTTCGGCCTCGCGGCCCGCAACCTGCCGAACATCGACGTGTTGCCGGTGCAGGGCATCAACGTCTACGACATCCTGCGCCGGGACAAGCTTATCTTAACCCGCGCGGCGGTCGACGCGCTGGAGGCGCGCTTCAGATGAATCCCGATCCACGCCACTATGACGCGATCGTGAGCCCGGTCATCACCGAGAAGGCCACGAACCTTTCGGAACAGAACAAGGTCGTGTTCCGGGTCGCCCCGGACGCGACCAAGCCGCAGATCAAGGAAGCGGTGGAGCGTCTTTTCGACGTCAAGGTCCTGAGCGTCAACACGCTCGTGACCAAGGGCAAGGAAAAGATCTTCCGCGGGCGCCGGGGACGGCGTTCTGACGTCAAGAAGGCGGTCGTGACCCTCGCCGAGGGCCAGTCCATCGACGTGACGACCGGGCTCTGAGGCGCAGGGGTCGAACATGGCACTGAAGACATTCAAGCCGGTCACGCCGAGCCTTCGCCAGCTCGTGATCGTCGATCGCAGCGAGCTCTACAAGGGCAAGCCGCTGAAGACGCTGACCGAGGGAAAGTCGCATTCGGGCGGCCGCAATAACCATGGCCGGATCACGGTCAGGTTCCGGGGCGGCGGTCATAAGCAGACCTATCGCAACGTGGATTTCAAGCGTCGCGAGCACCCGGGTGAGGTCGCGACTGTGGAGCGGATCGAGTACGATCCGAACCGCACCGCCTTCATCGCGCTGATCGGGTTTCCGGACGGGTCGAAGTCTTACATTCTCGCGCCTCAGCGGCTGCCGGTCGGCGCGACGGTGACCTCGGGTCAGCAGGTCGACATTAAGCCGGGCAACGCGATGCCGGTCGGCAACATGCCGGTCGGCACGATCGTCCACAACGTCGAGATGAAGATCGGGCGGGGCGGCGCGATTGCTCGCTCGGCCGGGACCTACGCGCAGATCGTCGGTCGCGACCAGGGCTACGTCAGCGTGCGCCTGAACTCGGGCGAGCAGCGGCTGATCCACGGCAATTGCTTCGCCACTGTCGGGGCCGTGTCGAACCCCGATCACATGAATATCTCCATGGGCAAGGCGGGTCGTAACCGCTGGCTCGGGCTGCGTCCGCACAATCGCGGCGTGACCATGAACCCGATTGACCACCCGCATGGTGGCGGCGAGGGCCGGACTTCCGGCGGACGTCACCCGGTGACGCCGTGGGGCAAGCCGACCAAGGGCAAGAAGACGCGTTCGAACAAGCGGACGGACACGTTCATCGTGTCGTCCCGTCACGCACGCAAAAAGAAGGGCTAGTCGCCGTCATGGCACGTTCGATCTGGAAGGGCCCGTTCGTCGACGGCTACCTGCTCAAGAAGGCCGACACCGCCCGTGCGGGCGGGGGCGGCCGCAACGACGTCATTAAGATCTGGAGTCGCCGCTCCACGATCCTGCCGCAGTTCATCGGCCTGACCTTCGGTGTCTATAACGGCCACAAGCATATCCCGGTCTACGTGTCCGAGGAGATGGTGGGTCACAAGTTCGGGGAGTTCTCTCCCACCCGCACGTTCCACGGCCATGCCGCGGATCGTAAGGCCAAGAGGCGCTGAGATGGGCAAGTCAGCCACCCCGCGCGCGCTCCCGGAGAACGAGGCGCAGGCCGTGCTCCGCATGGTTCGCATCAGCCCGCAGAAGCTGAATCTGGTGGCTCAGCTCATCCGCGGCAAGAAAGTCGCGTCCGCGCTCGCCGACCTGGAGTTCTCGCGCAAGCGGATCGCCAAGGACGTGCGCAAATGTCTG
This sequence comes from Hyphomicrobiales bacterium, assembly GCA_903644085.1. Lineage (GTDB taxonomy): Bacteria > Pseudomonadota > Alphaproteobacteria > Rhizobiales > Beijerinckiaceae > Enterovirga. The sequence goes on along the minus strand of CAHJXE010000004.1, from coordinate 14,231 downwards.
GAGAGCGCGATCGCCAACGCCGAGAACAACCACGATCTCGACGTGGACGATCTCGTCGTGTCGCAGGCTTTCGTCGGCAAGGCTCTCGTGTTGAAGCGCTTCCATGCCCGCGCCCGCGGTCGTGGCGCGCGCATCCTGAAACCGTTCTCGAACCTCACCATCGTGGTTCGGGAAGTGGCCGAAGCGGCCTGAGGTCCACCCATGGGTCAGAAAGTCAATCCGATCGGGCTGCGGCTCGGCATCAACCGGACCTGGGATTCCCGCTGGTACGCCGGCAAGGGAGAATATGCCCGGCTGATGCACGAGGACATGGCGATCCGGGCGGCGCTGATGAAGCAGCTGAAGCAGGCGGCCGTCTCGAAGATCGTCATCGAGCGCCCGCACCGCAAATGCCGCGTCACCATCCACTCGGCGCGTCCGGGCGTGGTCATCGGCAAGAAGGGCGCGGATATCGACAAGCTGCGCAAGCTGGTCAACTCGATGACGAAGGCCGACGTCGCGATCAACATCGTCGAGGTGCGCAAGCCCGAGATCGATGCCGTGCTGGTCGCTGAATCGATCGCGCAGCAGCTCGAGCGTCGCGTCGCGTTCCGGCGTGCTATGAAACGCGCCGTCCAATCGGCGATGCGACTCGGCGCGCAGGGTATCCGGATCAATTGCTCCGGTCGTCTCGGCGGGGCCGAGATCGCCCGGATGGAGTGGTATCGCGAGGGTCGCGTGCCGCTGCACACGTTGCGCGCGGACGTCGATTACGGCACCGCGACTGCCTTCACGACCTACGGGACGTGCGGGATCAAAGTTTGGATCTGCAAGGGCGAGATCCTGGAGCACGATCCCATGGCTCAGGACCGGCGGATGAACGAGGAGGCCGGTTCCCGGTCGACCGGTCGTCGCTCGGCCGAGCAGGCCGCGTAAAGCGGCCGACGGCGAGACAAAGGTTCACGTGTCATGTTGCAACCGAAGAAGACCAAGTTCCGCAAGCAGTTCAAGGGCCGCATCCACGGCGTGGCCAAGGGTGGCACGGATTTGAATTTCGGACAGTTCGGGCTGAAGTGCCTGGAGCCTGAGCGCGTCAACGCGCGTGAGATCGAGGCGGCTCGCCGCGCGATCACCCGCGAGATGAAGCGCGCCGGTCGCGTTTGGATTCGCATCTTTCCGGACGTGCCGGTCTCCTCGAAGCCGACCGAGGTTCGTATGGGTAAGGGCAAGGGTGCGCCGGAGTTCTGGGCCGCTCGGGTCAAGCCCGGCCGCATCATGTTCGAGATCGACGGCGTGCCGGAGGACGTGGCGCGCGAGGCGCTTCGCCTCGGGGCCGCCAAGCTCTCGGTTCGCACGCGCTTCGTCCAGCGCATCGCCGAGTGAGGGGACGATGAAGACCAGACAACGCCATTCCGACTTGCAGCGCCTGTCCGCCGACCAGCTCCAGGACGAGCTCCTGGGACTTAAGAAGGAGCAGTTCAACCTGCGCTTCCAGCGCGCGACGGGACAGCTCGAGAACACGTCGCGTGTGCGCGTCATCCGGCGGGACATTGCGCGTATCAAGACGTTGCAGAGCAGGCAGCGGGTTGCGGCTGCGGCGCCTGCGCCGGCTGGCGCCTGAGGAGAACAAGATGCCGAAGCGGATATTGCAGGGCGTCGTCGTCAGCGACAAGACCGACAAGACGATCGTCGTGAAGGTCGAGCGGCGCTTCACGCACCCGGTTCTGAAGAAGACCGTACGGCGTACGAAAAACTATCATGCGCATGACGAGGCGAACGTCGCGAAGACCGGTCAGACCGTGTCGATCGAGGAGTCGCGGCCCTTCTCTAAGACGAAGACCTGGAAGCTGGTCGGCGGCTCGGAGCCGGGCGTTCCTGCGCCAGGCGGTGTCGTGTCGAGCGTGACCGAGGCCGTCGGAGCGGCGGTCGATCGGGTGAAATCGGCGGTCGGCCTGTCCTGAGGACAAAATAAGCTGGCTTTTCGCGACAGGCGGTGTCATTGAGGCCGCTTCGCGACATCGGCGAGTGAACCGAACGGCGTTCGTCTCCGGCGAGCGCCGTATCGTTTCGAACAGGAGCAGGGGACGTCAGATCCCCGCTCAGGCGAAGTCCGGCTCGTTGCCGGAAACCGTCTGAGACACGAGAGAGACCTCAAGTCATGATCCAGATGCAGACGAATCTGGACGTTGCCGACAATTCCGGTGCGCGTCGTGTGATGTGCATCAAGGTACTCGGCGGCTCTAAGCGCAAGTATGCCGGCGTCGGCGACATCATCGTGGTGTCCGTGAAGGAAGCCATCCCGCGCGGTCGCGTCAAGAAGGGCGACGTCATGAAGGCGGTCGTCGTGCGTACCGCCAAGGACATCAAGCGCCCGGACGGCTCGGTCATTCGCTTCGACCGCAACGCGGCGGTCCTGATCAACAATCAGAAGGAGCCGGTCGGCACCCGCATCTTCGGGCCCGTGCCGCGTGAATTGCGCGCCCGCAACCACATGAAGATCATCTCGCTGGCGCCGGAGGTGCTGTGATGGCGGCGAAGATCAAGAAGGGCGACAAGGTCGTCGTCCTGACCGGTCGCGACTCCGGTCGCTCCGGCGAAGTGCTCAAGGTGATTCCGACCGCCGACAAGGCGCTCGTGCGCGGCGTCAACGTCGTGAAGAAGCACCAGAAGCAGACCATGAACCAGGAAGGCGGCATCATCTCTAAAGAGGCGCCGATCCACCTGTCGAACCTCGCGGTTGCGGACCCCAAGGATGGCAAGCCGACCCGCGTCGGTTTCAAGGTCCTCGACGACGGCCGAAAGGTCAGGTTCGCGAAGCGTTCCGGAGATTTGATCGATGCCTGAGGCTCAAGCGAACGGGAGCGCCGACTACCTTCCGCGTCTCCGCAAGCACTACGACGAAGTCGTCCGCGCGAAGATGGTGGAGGAATTCGGCTACAAGAACCCGATGCAGGTCCCCGGAATCACTAAGATCGTCCTCAATATGGGCGTGGGTGAATCAACGGCGGATTCGAAGAAGGCCTCGGTTGCGGCGGCGGATCTAGCGCTGATCGCCGGCCAGAAGCCGGTCATCACCCGAGCCCGCAAGGCGATCGCGACTTTCAAGGTCCGCGAGAACATGCCGATCGGCTGCAAGGTGACATTGCGCAAGGCCCGGATGTACGAGTTCCTGGATCGTCTTGTGACCATTGCGTTGCCGCGCGTGCGGGACTTCCGGGGACTGAACCCGAAGAGCTTCGACGGGCGCGGCAACTACGCGCTCGGGATCAAGGAGCACCTCGTGTTCCCCGAGATCAACTACGACAAGGCCGAGCAGGTGTGGGGTATGGACGTCGTCATCGCGACGACGGCCGAGACCGACGCCGAGGCGAAGGCCCTGCTGGCCCACTTCTACTTCCCGTTCCGGCAGTGAGATCGCCGATCTCATACGCGGACACCGGAGAGCGATAATGGCGAAGAAGAGTTCGATCGAGAAGAACAAGAAGCGGCGACTGATGGTGAAAAAGTTCGCCGCGAAGTACGCCGAGTTGAAGACGACGATTGGTGACAACTCGCTCCCGATGGAGGAGCGGTTTGAGGCTCGCATCAAGCTGGCGGGCCTGCCGCGTAACGCGAACCCGACGCGCATCCGCAACCGCTGCGAGGTGACGGGACGTCCCCGCGCCTATTATCGCAAGCTCGGCATGTCGCGCATCGCGCTGCGGGAACTCGGGTCCCAGGGTCTGATCCCGGGTCTTGTGAAGTCGAGCTGGTAGGAGGTCGACATGTCCATGAACGATCCCCTCGGCGATATGCTGACCCGCATCCGCAACGCGCAGATGCGTCGTCGCGGATCGGTCGCCACTCCCGGTTCGCGCCTACGTGCCCGCGTCCTCGACGTTCTCAAGTCCGAGGGCTATATCCGCGACTATTCGACGACCGAGTACGGCAATGGCCGCACCGAGTTCCTGATCGAGCTCAAATACTATGAAGGTGATCCGGTCATCCGGCGCATCCAGCGCGTGTCGAAGCCCGGTCGCCGGGTTTATGTCTCGGTCGATTCGATGCCACAGGTGTCGGACGGGCTCGGTATCGTGATCGTGTCGACGCCGCAGGGCGTCATGGCTGACCATGAGGCGCGCGAGAAGAATGTCGGCGGCGAGGTGCTCTGCCAAGTCTTCTGATCGATCTTCGGACACGATCTTCGATCTGGCGGCATTTTTGAAATTGGGAGATGCGCGATGTCTCGCGTCGGCAAGAAGCCCGTTCCTGTCCCGTCCGGTGTGACGGCGACTGTCGACGGTCAGTTGGTGAGGATGAAGGGTACGAAGGGCGAGCTGTCCTTCATGGTCCCGGACGAGGTGATCGTCGCGATCGACGGCGGTGCTGTGAAGGTTGATCCGAAAGATCAGTCCAAGACGGCGCGCTCCAAGTGGGGCATGTCGCGCGCGCAGGTCGCGAACCTGGTCGAGGGTGTCTCGAAGGGGTTCGAGAGGAAGCTCGAGATCAACGGCGTCGGTTATCGCGCCGCGGTCGCCGGCAAGGTGCTCAAGCTGTCGCTCGGCTACAGTCACGACGTGGATTACGAGATCCCGGCCGGCATCACGGTGACGACGCCGCGCCCGACCGAGGTCGTGGTGACGGGGATCGACAAGCAGAAGGTCGGCCAGACCGCGGCTGAGATCCGCGAGTATCGCCCCCCAGAGCCCTATAAAGGCAAGGGCGTTCGCTACGCCGGCGAGTTCATCTTCCGCAAGGAAGGCAAGAAGAAGTAGGACGGACTGACATGGCTGAGAAGAAGGGTGCCGAGGATCGGCGCAAGGCGCGGGTCCGGCGCGCGATCCGGAAGGCCGCGAACGGGCGCCCGCGCCTGTCGGTGTTCCGCTCGTCGAAGCAGATCTACGCGCAGGTGATCGACGATGCCGAGGGCCACACGGTCGCGGCGGCATCGACGCTTGAGAAGGACGTGCGCGGCAGCCTCAAGACCGGCGCGGATGTCGAGGCCGCCAAGGCCGTCGGCAAACTCGTCGCCGAACGGGCCGCGAAGGCCGGGATCACCAAGGTGATCTTCGATCGCTCGGGCTATCTGTATCACGGCCGCGTCAAGGCGCTGGCTGATGCTGCCCGCGAGGGCGGTCTCGAATTTTAACGGCGGACCTTCGCAACCTCGAGCGAGCGGGCCGCCGCCCGCGCAAGTGAGACGGACCTGACATGGCAAGAGAACCTTTTTCGGGCGGGGGCGGACGCGGTAGCCGCGATCGCCGTCCCGATCGCGAGGAGCGCGACAGCGAGTTCGTGGACAAGCTCGTTCATATCAACCGCGTCGCTAAGGTGGTGAAGGGCGGCCGGCGCTTCGGCTTCGCGGCGCTCGTCGTCGTGGGCGACCAGAAGGGCCGCGTCGGCTTCGGCCATGGCAAGGCGCGTGAGGTGCCCGAGGCGATCCGCAAGGCGACCGAGGCGGCGAAGCGTGGTCTCATCCGCGTTTCGCTTCGCGAGGGCCGTACGCTTCATCACGACGTGAATGGGCGTCACGGCGCCGGCAAGGTCATCCTCCGCGCCGCCCCGCAGGGAACCGGCATCATCGCGGGTGGCCCGATGCGCGCAGTCTTCGAGACGCTCGGCATGCAGGACGTGGTGGCGAAGTCGCTGGGCTCCTCGAACCCGTACAACCTCGTGCGTGCGACCTTCGACGCCTTGAAGAACGAGGACAGTCCTCGCGCCGTCGCGGCCCGCCGCGGCCTCAAGGTCTCCACCCTGCAATCCCGCCGCCGCGACGCCGACATGTCGGACGGCGCCGGCGCGGACGCGTGAGGGGATCGACATGGCTGACACAACCGGCACGGTGACGGTCGAGCAGATCGGCTCGCCCATCCGTCGCGAAGGCAAGCAGCGCCAGACTCTGATCGGTCTGAAGCTCAACCGCCTGCATCGCGTATCGACGCTGCCCGACAATCCCGCGACCCGCGGAATGATCGAGGCGGTCAAGCATCTCGTGCGTGTCCACGACACGCCATCCCGCGGCTGAGGAGGCTTCCATGAAGCTGAACGAGATTCGCGACAACGAGGGCGCGACGAAGAACCGGATGCGCGTCGGGCGCGGCATCGGGTCCGGAAAGGGCAAGACCGGCGGGCGCGGCGTGAAGGGTCAGAAGGCTCGCACGGGCGTCGCCATCAAGGGGTTCGAGGGCGGGCAGATGCCGTTGCATCGCCGCCTGCCGAAGCGCGGCTTTACGCCGCCGAACGCGCTCGACCTGAACGAGGTCAACCTCGGACGTATCCAGGTTGCGGTTGATGTCGGCAAGCTGACGGCTGGCACGATGGTCACGAACGAGACGCTCGTCGCGGCGGGCGTGCTCTCGAAGCCGCGTGATGGCGTGAAGATCCTGGGGCAGGGCGAGTTGACCGCGAGCCTCACCTTCGAGGTCTTCGGCGCCTCGAAATCCGCTCTCGCGGCGATCGAGCGCGTCGGCGGGTCCGTCAAGGTGCTGGCACCTGTCGTGGCCGAGACGGCTGCTTAAGCCGGTCCACGGGATCGCGAACGCGATCAGGCTGACGAGCAGGTCGCGCCTTGCGCGCGACCCCGCGGCATGCGCGGGACTTGAGAACGATCGCCCGGTGGGCCAGACTCTGTCCGACCTTCGCGCGACCTATATTGCGGTCGCATTTCGGGATTCGTTGATATGGCCTCCGCCGCGGAGCAACTCGCCTCCAATCTGAACTTCGGTGCCATCGGCAAGGCCGAAGAGCTGAAGAAGCGCATCTGGTTCACGCTGGGTGCGCTAATCGTGTTTAGGCTCGGAACCTACGTGCCTCTTCCCGGCATCGACACGGAGGCCCTGCGCCAGAGTTTTCAGCAAGCGTCGGGCGGCGTGCTCGGTCTCTTCAACATGTTCTCGGGCGGCGCCGTAGAGCGGATGGCGATCTTCGCGCTGAACATCATGCCGTATATCTCGGCGTCGATCATCGTCCAGCTTCTCACCTCCGTGATCCCGTCTCTTGAGACGTTGAAGAAGGAGGGCGAGTCCGGCCGCAAGGTCATCAACCAGTACACGCGCTACATCACCGTCGTGCTCGCAGTTTTCCAGTCTTGGGGCATTGCGGTCGGGCTGCAGAGCTCGGGGAGCATCGTGCAGGATCCCGGGCCGTTTTTTCTGATCTCGACGGTCATTACGCTGACCGGCGGCACGATGTTCCTGATGTGGCTGGGCGAGCAGATCACGAGCCGCGGCATCGGCAATGGCTCCTCGCTCATCATCTTCGCGGGCATCGTAGCGCACCTACCATCCGCGATTGCCGGCACGCTTGAACTCGGGCGCCAGGGGGCGATCTCCACTGGGATCATCATCGGGGTGATCGTGATGGCGGCGGCCGTCATCTACTTCATCGTGTTCGTGGAGCGCGCCCAGCGCCGCCTTCTGATCAACTACCCGAAGCGCCAGGTCGGCAATCGCATGTACGAGGGACAGACATCCTTCCTGCCGCTGAAGCTCAACACGTCGGGCGTGATCCCGCCGATCTTCGCCTCGTCGCTCCTTCTCCTGCCGGCGACCTTCGCGAGCTTCTCGGCCACGCAGGGCGGAAACGGGATCGTCTCGACGCTGGCAGCCTTCCTCGGCCACGGCCGCCCGGCCTACATGGTGCTGTACGCGCTCCTGATCATCTTTTTCGCGTTCTTCTACACGGCGATCGTGTTCAATCCGCAGGAGACCGCGGACAACCTGAAGAAACATGGCGGTTTCGTGCCGGGCATCAGGCCGGGCGACCGCACGGCCGAGATGATCGATTATGTGCTGACGCGCATCACCGTGATCGGGGCGGCTTACCTCACGATCATCTGCCTCCTGCCGGAGTTGCTTGTCTCCTACGCGGCGCTGCCCTTCTATTTCGGCGGGACGTCGCTCCTCATCGTGGTATCCGTGACGATGGACACGGTAGCGCAGGTGCATGGCCACTTGCTCGCCCACCAGTACGAAGGCTTGGTGAAGAAGTCGAAACTTCGCGGGGCGCGGCGGAAATAGGATTTGATCCGCCGCGTGACACGAGAGGGCGAGGGGCGTCGATGAGGTTGATCCTTCTGGGTCCGCCGGGGGCAGGGAAGGGAACGCAATCGGCGCGGATCGTCGAGCGTCTCGGGATCCCGCAACTCGCGACGGGCGACATGCTGCGCGCGGCGGTCGCGGCGGGCACATCGATCGGCCTCAAGGCCAAGGACGTCATGGCGCGGGGCGAGCTCGTCTCAGACGAGATCGTTGTCGGCATCGTGGCCGACCGGATCGAGGAGCCGGATGCGAGGTCGGGATTTATCCTGGACGGCTTTCCAAGGACTGTGCCGCAGGCCGAGGCGCTCGATCTCATGCTGACCGGCAAGGCGATGGAACTCGACGCGGTCATCGAGCTGAAGGTCGACGAGACCGCGTTGCTCGAGCGCATCGCGAAGCGCGTGGCCGATACGCTGGCGCGGGGCGAGCCGGTCCGCAAGGACGACAATCCTGAAGCTTTCAAGACGCGGCTCGTGGCCTATCGCCAGCAGACGGCCCCGCTCTCGGATTATTACGCACGCCGGGGCATGCTGAAGGTGACGGATGGAATGCGGCCGATCGACGAGGTCACCGAGGCATTATTTGGGATGCTGGCCGTTCAGCCGGCTTGACGCCGGCCGGTTCCGCGCCACACTCCGTGCCGGACATCGTGGGAGCAGGCGCGGAATGTGGCGCGTCGGAGTTGCGTGGATATTTCTTGGCCTTGGCGGTTGTATGTCGGGTGGCACCAGCCAGCCGATGGCGACATCATTCGATCCGAAGGCCGCAGAGTTCGCGGGCAAGCCCGGAACCGGGATGGTCGCAGGACAGGCCTTTCTCCGGCGCGATTACGGACGGCTGGTGACGGCCGCAGGCGAGCGCGTATTCCTGATCCCCGCGACAGCCTACGCGATAGAGCGTTTCGGCAAGTTGTTCGACGGCGAGTACCGCTCCTATTACGGTCACTCGGTCGAGCCGCCGCCCGAGGATTATTATCGCTATCGCCGGGAGACCAAGGTCGACATGTCGGGACACTTCACTTTCGAGAAGGTGCCGCCCGGCCGCTACATTGTGGCGACGCGTGTGTTCTGGACGGAGCCCAAATCTTTCTTCACGCACGGCGGCGCGATGTACGACACCATCGAGGTGAAGAACGACGAGACGACGAACGTCATCATATCCGGCAAGTGATGTCGATGGAGTGTCGAGCCTTTCGGGGCTCCTGAGACTGCGACTGGCCGAAGAAGGCGTCAGACCTGACCGGATCGGTTGACGGGCAGTTCCTCCGTGATGGTACTGAAGATCTGCCTCAGCCAGCTCTCGGCCTCCTTCATGCGAGCATCGGCCTCCTGTGCACGCGTCTCGGCAGCCTGAGCCCGGGCCTCGGCTGCGTGGATACGGGTCTCGGCGTTCTTTAGTTCTTCCGTGGCGCGCTCTACGAGCAATTGCGTGCGTGACTCCGCTTCGCGGGAGCGGCTCTCTGCGGCTCGGATCGCCTCGGCCGCGCTGTGCACGATATCGACCGCAGCCGCGAAATCGCGGGCGGTCAAGGATGTGGCCCGCGCGCTCGGCTCCTCGCGCTTCTCCGGCAAGGTGAAGCGAAGAACCTTCTCGATCCCCTCACCCGTGACCGCGCTGCTCTTGGCGCGCGCGGGGGAGAGCCCCTCGATCGGATCGAGGTGTTTGTCCACCGGGATCGGCGATGCCTGCTCCGCCATCGATCGTACTCCAGCGACCCGCGTGTCCGACTCATCCGTCGTCGCGGGAAAGAAAGGATTAGGGTGGGTCGACCCACGGGGTGCGTCAACCGCTTGCACGTGCTGCGCAACACACGCCTTGCTGATGCCTGCGTGCCCTGGTAACGCCAGCTTAAATCATCAAGATATGAACAGGCAGGTTGCGAGTCGATGGCGCGCGAGTTCATCTATCATATGCAGGGTCTGACGAAGACCTTCCCGAACGGTAAGAAGGTTCTTGATAACGTCCACCTGTCCTTCTATCCGGATGCTAAAATCGGAGTGCTCGGCGTCAATGGCGCGGGCAAGTCGACCCTGTTGCGCATCATGGCGGGAATCGACAAGGATTGGCAGGGCGAAGGCTTCGTCGCCCAGGGCGCGCGCGTGGGGTACCTGGCCCAAGAGCCCCAACTCGATGCCTCCAAGAACGTGCGTGAGAACGTGCTCGACGGCGTCGCGTCGAGCCAGGCGATCCTCGACCGCTACAACGAGATCGCGATGAACTACTCCGAGGAGACCGCGGACGAGATGACGCGGCTCCAGGACGAGATCGAGGCGAAGGGCTTGTGGGAACTCGACTCCCGCGTCGACCAGGCGATGAACGCGCTGAACTGCCCACCCGGGGATTGGGCGGTGGACACGCTGTCGGGCGGCGAGAAACGCCGGGTCGCGCTCTGCCAACTTCTTCTCGCCCAGCCCGAACTGCTTCTTCTGGACGAGCCGACCAACCATCTCGACGCCGAGACGGTGTCTTGGCTGGAGGCGCATCTGCGCGCCTATCCGGGCGCGATCCTGATCGTCACCCACGATCGCTACTTCCTGGACAACGTGACGGGCTGGATCCTGGAGCTCGATCGGGGGCGAGGCATCCCCTACCAGGGGAACTATTCGTCTTGGCTCATCCAGAAGCAGAAGCGCATGGCGCAGGAGCGCAGCGAGGACGAATCGCGCCAGCGCACAATCGATCGCGAGCGCGAGTGGGTCTCGGCGTCTCCGAAGGCGCGCCAAGCTAAGTCGAAGGCACGTATCTCGCGTTATGAGGATCTCGTCGCCAAAGCCTCAGAGCGTGGGCCGACCGCCGCCCAGATCATCATCCCGATCGCGGAGCGGCTCGGCCAAAACGTCATCGAGTTCAAGGACATCAAGAAGGGCTTCGAGGACAAGGAACTCATCGAGGACCTGTCGTTCAGGCTGCCACCAGGCGGGATCGTGGGCGTGATCGGGCCGAACGGCGCGGGCAAGACGACGCTGTTCAAGATGATCACGGGCCAGGACGAGCCCGACGGGGGCTCGATCGCGGTCGGCGACACGGTCCAGCTCGGCTATGTCGATCAGTCGCGTGACTCGTTGGAGGCCGGGAAGACCGTCTACGAGGAGATCTCCGGCGGCAACGAGATCATCTATCTCGGCAAGCGCGAGATGAACGCACGCGCCTATTGCGGCGCCTTCAACTTCAAGGGTCCGGACCAGCAGAAGAGAGTCGGCCAGCTCTCGGGTGGCGAGCGCAATCGCGTCCACCTCGCCAAGATCCTGAAATCGGGTGCGAACGTCCTGTTGCTCGACGAGCCGACGAACGATCTCGACGTCGAGACGCTGCGGGCCCTGGAGGAGGCGCTTGAGGATTACGCCGGCTGCGCGGTCATCATCAGCCACGATCGCTGGTTCCTGGACCGGATCGCGACGCACATGCTCGCCTTCGAGGGTGACAGCCACGTCGAGTGGTTCGAGGGCAACTTCCACGACTACGAGGAGGACAAGAAGCGCCGCCTCGGCGTCGACGAACTCGCGCCGACGCGGCAGAAGCACAAGAAGTTCGCGCGTTGATCCGCGCGCGCAGCCGTCACGTGTCACGCCGCGCCCACCCTGCTATGATGCGATGAAGCCGTAAAGCAAGCGGTGCAAGGAGACACGCCGCATGGCCGAGACCTACGACGTCCTTATCATCGGCGCGGGGCCGGGTGGCTACGTGGCGGCGATCCGTGCCGCCCAGCTCGGCATGAGGACCGCTGTCGTTGATCGCGAGCATCTAGGCGGCATCTGCCTCAACTGGGGCTGCATTCCCACGAAGGCGCTGCTCCGCTCGGCCGAGATCTACGGCTACATGCAGCACCCCGCCGAATACGGGCTCAGCGCCGAGAAGGTCGGGTTCGAACTGGGAGCCGTGGTGAAGCGCTCGCGCGGCGTCTCGAAGCGCCTCGCCGACGGCGTCGCATTCCTGATGAAAAAGAACAAAATCGACGTGATCTGGGGCGAGGCAACGGTCGCGTCCGCGCCGAAGGACGGCAAGCCCGGACAGGTCACCGTGAACCAGACGACGCGCGCCGAGCCCCCGAAAGGTGCGCTCGGGCCAGGCTCCTATACGGCGGAAAATCTCATCGTGGCGACCGGCGCGCGACCCCGGGCGTTGCCCGGCATCAAGCCTGACAAGAAGCTGATCTGGACCTACTACGAAGCCATGAACCCGGACCGCATGCCGAGATCACTGCTGGTCATGGGATCGGGCGCGATCGGTATCGAGTTCGCCTCCTTCTATCGCACGATGGGAGCCGAGGTGACGGTCGTCGAGGTGCTGCCGCAGATCCTGCCCGTCGAGGACGCTGAGATCGCGGCTCACGCCCGCAAGCGCTTCGAGAAGCAGGGCATCAAGATCATGACCGGCGCCAAGGTCACCAAGGTCGTGAAGCAACAGGACAGCGTCACGGCGACAGTGGAGGTCGGAGGCAAGACGCAGGACATCACGGCCGACCGGCTGATCTCGGCGGTCGGGGTCGTGGGCAACATCGAGGGTATCGGGCTCGAAGCTCTCGGCGTCACGATCGAGCGCGGCATCGTTAAGACGGACGGGCTCGGGCGCACTAATGTTCCCGGGCTTTACGCGATCGGGGACGTCGCCGGGCCCCCGATGCTCGCCCACAAGGCGGAGCACGAAGGGTTGCTCTGCGTCGAGGCCATTCACGGCCTGCACGTCCACGCGATGGACAAGGGAAAGATCCCCGGCTGCACCTATTGCCAGCCGCAGATCGCGTCGGTCGGGATCACGGAAGCGAAGGCGAAGGAGCAGGGGCTCGACATTCGAGTCGGACGCTTCCCGTTCGCGGGAAACGGCAAGGCTATCGCGCTTGGCGAACCGGAGGGGCTCGTGAAGACGATCTTCGACCGCAAGACCGGACAACTTATCGGCGCGCATCTCGTCGGCGCCGAGGTGACGGAACTGATCCAGGGCTTCGTGATCGCGATGAACCTGGAGACGACGGAGGAGGACCTGATGCACGCGGTCTTCCCGCACCCGACCCTATCGGAGACGATGCACGAGAGCGTCCTCGACGCCTACGGGCAGGTCATCCATTCCTGAGCATGGTTTGCAGCAACACGCCGCGATCCCCACATCGGGATGGCAGTTGAAGGTCGTCCTATGGCCGTCGTCCTAGATCTCGTGGCGCGCGATGTTCGTCCGCGCCACCCCGAGAAGGCTCACCGGCCCGACCAGCCGATCCAGCGCAAGCCCGACTGGATCCGCGTCAAGGCGCCGGGATCGGCGAAGTGGGCCGAGACGCAGGCGATCGTGCGCGAGCACAAGCTCGTCACGGTCTGTGAAGAGGCGGGTTGCCCCAACATAGGAGAGTGCTGGGAGAAGAAGCACGCCACCTTCATGATCATGGGCGACACGTGCACGCGGGCCTGCGCGTTCTGCAACGTGAAGACCGGGATGCCCGGCGCGCTCGATCCGGACGAGCCCGCCAACATCGCGGACTCGGTGGCGAAGCTCGGCCTCTCGCACGTCGTCATCACGTCGGTGGACCGCGACGATCTGAACGATGGCGGGGCGGCTCACTTTGCCGAGGTCATCCGGCAGATCCGCCTCCGCTCGCCGACGACTACGATCGAGATCCTGACGCCCGACTTCCTGCGCAAGGACGGCGCGCTCGAGACGGTCGTCGCGGCCCGTCCCGACGTGTTCAACCACAACCTCGAGACGGTCCCCTCGAAGTATCTGACGGTTCGTCCCGGTGCGCGCTACTTCCACTCGATCCGGCTGTTGCAACGGGTCAAGGAGCTTGACCCGACGATCTTCACCAAGTCCGGCATCATGGTCGGGCTCGGCGAGGAGCGGAACGAGGTGCTCCAGCTCATGGACGACCTGCGCTCTGGCGACGTCGATTTCCTGACGATCGGGCAGTATCTCCAGCCCTCCCGCAAGCACCATCCTGTGATCCGGTTCGTACCGCCGGACGAGTTCAAGGGGTACGAGACGACGGCTTACGCGAAAGGCTTCCACCTCGTCTCGGCGACGCCGCTGACCCGCTCGTCGCATCATGCGGGCGAGGATTTCAACCGGTTGAAGGCGGCACGCCTGCGCGTGATGCACCTGAACTGAGGCATCGTCTGTTCACGGGCCGGGGAGCGACGCTGGACATCGCGCAAGGCTCTGCCCAAGTAGCGTCCATGCCGTCTTTCCAGACCACCCGGCGCGTGAAGCACTCGCCGGAACAGATGTTCGACCTCGTGGCCGACGTGGATC
>CAHJXE010000003.1 GCA_903644085.1 Hyphomicrobiales bacterium | reverse complement strand
GGCGTCTGCGCCACCTGCCGGGCCAAGGTCGTGGCCGGCGAGGTGCAGATGAAGGTGAATTACGGCCTCTCGGACGACGAGGTCGCGGCCGGCTACGTCCTCACGTGCCAGGCCGTGCCGCTCGGTGACGGCGCCAGGCTCGACTACGACGCCTGAGCGGATCTCGCCTCGGAACCGCCGGAGACGGTCGATCAGCCTCCGGCGACGACGTCGACGACCTCGTCTCCCTTCATGACCGTGACACGTCGCACGTAGCGCTCCACGTCCAGGACGCCGCCGAGGACGCTCAACTCCACGACGCGCTCGCCGCGGACCCGGCGGATGCGCCAGTCGGCGTAGGGATAGGCATCGATCGGCAGAAAGGTGTCGCGACCGCGAGGCGACGGAAACGGCTTCGTGGCGCCGCTGTTGATCGGCGACAGGGTGATCCGTTCTCGGTAGCTGCCGACAAGCGGGCAAGCCTCGAGTTCCAGGACGTCGTGTTCCAGCCCGCGATAAGGTCGCGCGGTGAGCAGGCGGAGTAGCCGGTCGCGGCTGAGCCAGAAGAAGACCCGAGCGTTCAGGAGGCGGTACCAATCCGCGGGCGTGAGTCCGTCCTTCAGGCAGCGACGCAGGCCCGCATCGTCCAACGGCTTCTGGTCGCGCACCACGACCTGCCCGAGCGTCGGATTTCGGAGCGTCACGCCCTGCGGACGCCGCGTCGCCTCGATCCGCTCGCGGTCGGGCGGGTCCATGTTCCAGAGGTCGAGCAACGACGACGTGCTGAGCAGCCCGTGACGCCGAATGGACGGCCAACTGCCCCGCTCCGCCATGTGGTAGAGCGTCGGGCAGTCGCTGAGCAGTTCGGCGAGCTCGTCCTCCGTCATGCGATCAACGAGGTCGGGACGGCACGGGATGAGGGCGTGTCACCTACGACGCCGGACGATGCTGGTGCTGCTCGCCACCCGGCAGCCGGCCCAGAACCATCTCTGCGAGAGCCTCCGTGCCGATCGGGCCCGCGGGGTCGAACCAGGTATGCGTCCAGTTGATCATGCCGAAGACCAGCATGGTCTCGACCCGTGCCCGGGCAGGCGACGAGCCGAGCTCCGGATCGAGCTCCACCAGCAGCGCCTGCAGGTCCGCGATCAGTCGGCGCTGCTTCGTCACGATGATCGCGCGCTTGTCAGCCGGCAGGCAGTCGAGCTCGTTGAGAAGTACTTTTTGCCGCTCGGCCGCCCCGACATAGTCGCGCATGAAGGCGTGGATCAGCCGCTCCAGCCGCTCGCGGGCGCTGCCGGGAGCCGCGAGCGCCGCGTCCGCCGAGGCCACGAGCTGGTCGATGTGGGAGGCCATCACCTCGTAGAGGATGTCCTCCTTCGAGGGAAAGTAGTGGTAGACAAGCGACTTCGACGTCGCGCAGGCGGCCGCGAGATCCGCGACGGACGCGCCACGGAACCCCGTGCGGGCGAAGAGGCGACCGGCCTGCTCGATCATGGCCTCGCGACGCTGGTCGTAGTCGGCGGCCTGGGTTCTCGCCACGGGTCGGACAGCTCTACGTCGATCGGGGAGGGGCGCCCGGCCTAACATGCAGGGTCCCGCCCGAAAACCGGGGTCCCGCCCGCAAACCGCTCAGCGCGGCCTCGTGTCCCGCACCCGCTGCGCTTTCCCCTCCGAGCGGGGCAGCGAGCGCGCGGGCACGATCTCGACGCGTGCCGAGACGCCGAGATTGTCCTTCACGAGGGCGACCAGCGTGCGCGTGTGATGAGCGCGGCCGGCCTCGTCGCCGGGCTCGCGTTCCTCGACCTGGATCGTCACCTCGTCGAGGCGGTCGGTCCGGGTCACGTGGATCAGGTAATGCGGCGCGAGGCCCGAGCACCTGCCGATCTGCTCCTCGATCTGGGTCGGGAACACGTTCACGCCGCGGATGATCAGCATGTCGTCCGAGCGCGCCGCGATCTTCGCCATGCGGCGCATCGGCGTCGCGGCGCCCGGCATGAGCCGCGTCAGGTCACGCGTGCGGTAGCGCAGGATCGGCAGCGCCTCCTTGGTGAGCGAGGTGAGCACGAGCTCGCCGGTCTCGCCGTCCGGCAGCCGCGCGCCCGTCGCGGGATCGACGATTTCGGGTAGGAAATGGTCCTCCCAGATCGTCGAGCCCTCGCCCGCATCCGCCAGGAACTCCTGCGCGACGCCCGGCCCCATGATCTCGGAGAGGCCGTAGATGTCGGTCGCCCGCAGCGCGAAGGCCTTCTCGATCTCGCGGCGCATGCCGGCCGACCACGGCTCCGCCCCGAACACGCCGTAGCGCAAGGAGGAGGCCGCGGGGTCGACCCCCTGCCGGCGGAACTCGTCCAGGATCGCCAGCATGTAGCTCGGCGTCACCATGATGAGGTCGGGCTTGAGATCCGTGATCAGTCGGACCTGGCGCTCGGTCTGGCCGCCCGAGACCGGGATGACCGTGCAGCCGAGCGCCTCCGCGCCGTAATGCGCGCCGAGCCCGCCCGTGAAGAGCCCGTACCCGTAGGCGTTGTGGACGCGCATGCCTGGCCGCCCGCCGGCCGCGTGGATGCAGCGCGCCACGAGGTGGCCCCAGGTCGCGATGTCGCCCGTCGTATAACCGACGACGGTCGGCTGGCCGGTGGTGCCCGAAGAGGCGTGCAGCCGCGCGACCTTCTCGGACGGGACGGCGAACATCCCGAACGGGTAGGTGTCGCGCAGGTCCGCCTTGGTGGTGAAAGGGAGGCGCGCGATGTCGGCGAGCGACCGGATGTCGTCGGCCGAGATGCCGATTTCGCCGAGCCGCCGCCGATAGAAAGGCGAGTTCGTGGCCGCGTGGCGCACCGTTTCCTGCAAGCGGGCGAGTTGCACGGCCTCCAGCGCCGCGTGGTCCTTCGGCCAATCCTGGAAAGTGGATGCGTCCGGCGCCATGGTTCCTCCCCGCTGCTCTTCTGGCAGTCCGTCCGGTCAGTCGGCGAATGCTAGCGTGGCCGCGGGCCCGACGCCAGGAGGGCGAACGATCCTCACCGCGCCTCGAAGGGCAGCGCTACGCCGCTCTTGATCTCGCGCAGGATCACGTTGGTGCGCACGTGCCGGATGCCGGGCAGCCGGAACACGAAGGCGTCGAGGAAGCGGTTATACGCCTCCATGTCGCGCACCACGACGCGCAGGTGATAATCCGCGTCGCCGGTCGTCGCGAAACATTCCAGCACCTCCGGCCGGTCGCGCACGCGCCGCACGAACTCCTCCACGAAGGTCGTGTCGTGACGCTCCAGCGAGACGTGGAGGATCGCCGCCATGCCGAACCCGGCCTTGTGGCGGTCGACGAGCGCCGCGTAGCCCTGGATCACGCCCGCCTCCTCCAGCGCGCGTATCCGCCGCCAGCAGGCCGAGGCCGACATGCCGAGCGAGGCCGCGAGCTCCTGGTTGGAGGCTCGTCCGTCGCCCTGCAGCCGCGCGAGCAGGCGCTCGTCCGGTGGTTCGATCATCGCTCCAACTCTCCCGTTCGCACGAATCTACCAAGTGCCACCCATCCCCGAAAGGATCATGCGGAAAAGGCCTTTCTTGGAACCGGATTAGATCGGATCTGCCACCTCGAAGGTGAGACAGTCAGCTATGTTCGAGGCGACACCTCGACACCGCCACGACGAGGACGCTCGCGATGGATCTGACGCCGCTCGACGCCTACCGCCTCGACGACCGCTACGAGCGGCACGCGGGCCGCGTCTTCATGACGGGCACCCAGGCGCTCGTGCGCATCCTGTTCGACCAGGCGCGGCGCGACCGCGAGGCGGGGCTCGATACGGCAGGCTTCGTGTCCGGTTATCGCGGCTCCCCGCTCGGCGGCGTCGACCTCGAACTCTGGCGTGCCAAGGACCGGCTCGTGGAGAACCGCATCGAGTTCCTGCCGGCCGTGAACGAGGATCTGGCGGCGACCGCGGTGCTCGGCTCCCAGCAGGTCGAGACGGACCCGAACCGCGAGGTCACGGGCGTGTTCGGCCTCTGGTACGGCAAGGGTCCGGGGGTCGACCGGGCGGGCGACGCGCTCAAGCACGGCAACGCCTACGGGTCGTCCCAGCACGGTGGCGTGCTGGTGGTGGCGGGCGACGACCACGGCTGCGTGTCGTCCTCCATGGCGCACCAATCCGACGTCGCGTTCATGAGCTGGTTCATGCCGGTGCTGAACCCGGCCTCGATCGCAGAGTACGGCGCCTTCGGCGAGTACGGCTACGCGCTGTCGCGGTTCTCGGGCATGTGGGTCGGCTTCAAGGCGATCTCGGAGACGGTGGAATCCGGCGCTTCCGTCGAGCTCCGGCCCTCGCGCAGCTTCGTGACGCCGCAGATCGCCCCGATTCCGGGCGGCCTGCATTACCGCTGGCCCGATCTGCCGGGCCCCCAGATCGAGGACCGGATGGAGGCGAAGAAGGACGCGGTCCTGGCCTTCGCGCGCGCCAATCCCATCGACCGGCGCATCTACGACATCCCGGACGCGACTTACGGCATCGTGACGACCGGCAAGGGGCATGGCGACCTGATGGAGGCGCTGCGCCTGCTCGGCCTCGACGAGGCGGAGTGCCGGCGGATCGGGCTCGACGTCTACAAGGTCGGGATGGTGTGGCCGCTTGCCCACCACGACGCGCTCGGCTTCGTGACGGGCAAGCGCGAGATCCTCGTGGTGGAGGAGAAGCGCGGCATCATCGAGAGCCAGTTCAAGGAGTATTTCTACGACTATCCGGGCCGGAAGCCCGATCGCATGGTCGGCAAGTACGACGAGACCGGCGCGCGGCTGATCCCGTGGACGGGCGAGCTCTCGCCGGTCCTGCTCGCCGGCATCGTGGCGACACGCCTCGACGCGATTGTCCCCGGTCTCGACCTCAAGGCCCGCGCGGCCCGGCTCGACCCGCAGGCCGACCGGCTGATCACGGTCGCGGGCGCGACGCGCACGCCGTATTTCTGCTCGGGCTGCCCGCACAACACCTCCACCAAGGTGCCGGAGGGCTCGAAGGCGCTGGCCGGCATCGGCTGCCACTTCATGGCGAGCTGGATGGACCGCGAGACGACCTCGCTCATCCAGATGGGCGGCGAGGGCGTCAACTGGGCCGCCTCCTCGCGCTTCACCGGCCGGGGTCACGTGTTCCAGAACCTCGGCGAGGGCACCTACTACCACTCGGGCTCGATGGCGATCCGCCAGTCGATCGCGGCCGGCGCGAACATCACTTACAAGATCCTTTTCAACGACGCGGTCGCGATGACGGGCGGCCAGCCGGTCGACGGGCCGGTCTCCGTGCAGGCCATCGCCCAGACCATGCGGGCGGAGGGGGTGCAGCGCATCGCGCTCGTGTCCGACGACATCACCAAGTTCGAGGCCTCCGAGTTCCCGGCCGGGATCACGCTGCACCCGCGCGAAGACCTCGACGGCGTGCAACGCGAGCTGCGCGAGGTCGCGGGCGTCTCCGTGCTGATCTACGAGCAGACCTGCGCGACCGAGAAGCGCCGCCGCCGCAAGCGCCGCGAGATCGTCGACCCGCCCCGCTTCGCGATGATCAACGACCTCGTCTGCGAAGGCTGCGGCGACTGCTCGGTCGAGTCGAACTGCCTGTCGGTCGAGCCGAAGGAGACGCCGCTCGGGCGCAAGCGCCAGATCAATCTCTCGACCTGCAACAAGGATTTTTCCTGCCTGAACGGGTTCTGCCCGTCTTTCGTGACGATCGAGGGCGGTAAGCGTCGCCGCAAGTCCGGTTCCGACATCGACCCGGTGACCGAGGCCGCCCGCCTCGCGGAGCCGGCGCTCCCGGACCTCGTGGCGCCCTACGACCTCCTGGTCACCGGCGTCGGCGGCACGGGCGTCGTGACCGTCGGCGCGCTCGTCACCATGGCGGCGCATCTTGAGGGACGGGGCGCGAGCGTGCTCGACTTCACGGGGTTCGCGCAGAAGTTCGGCCCGGTGCTGAGCTTCGTCCGGCTCGCCCGCACGCCCGACGCGCTGCACCAGGTGCGCATCGACCAGGGCTCGGCCGACGCGCTGATCGGCTGCGACCTCGTTGTGTCGTCGTCTCCGAAGGCGTCCGGCACCTACCGGCCGGGTACCCGCGCGGTCGTGAACCGGGCCGAGATGCCGACGGGCGACGTCGTGCGCATGCGCGACGCCGACCTCGCGGCCCCGGCGCGCCTGAAGGCGATCGGCCGGGTGATCGGCGCGCAGAACCTCTCGACCCTCGACGCGAACCGCGCCGCCGAGGCGCTCCTCGGCGACACGGTGTTCGCCAACGTGCTGATGCTCGGCTTCGCGTGGCAGAGCGGGCTCGTGCCCGTCTCATTCGCGGCGCTGGACGAGGCGATCCGCCTCAACGGGGTGGCGATCGAACAGAACCGCCGCGCCTTCGCGTGGGGCCGCATCGCCGCCACGGACCCGGCCGCGCTGACCCGCGCGATCGGCGGCGAGGCGTCCGCGCCGGACACGCTGGACGAGGTGATCGCGCGGCGCGCGACGTTCCTCGCCGCCTACCAGAACGCCGCCTACGGCGAGCGCTACACCCGTGCGCTGGCCCGCGTGCGGGCGCTCGGGTCGGACGCGCTGAGCGACGCCGTCGCGCGCTCGCTCTTTAAGCTGATGAGCTACAAGGACGAGTACGAGGTCGCGCGCCTCCACATGGAGAGTGGCTTCCTCGGCGAGGTCGCGCGCGAGTTCGAGGGCGACTACAAGGTGCGCTACCACCTCGCGCCCCCGCTGATCCCGGCGAAGCGCGACAGCCGCGGCCGTCCGCGCAAGCGCAGCTTCGGGCCCTGGATCCAGAGCCCGTTCCGGCTGCTCGCACGCCTCAAGGGGCTGCGCGGCACCGTGCTCGACCCCTTCGGCTACACGGCCGAGCGGCGCATGGAGCGCGGCCTGATCCCCTGGTACGAGGCGCTCCTCGACGACCTGCTGACCCGGCTCGGGGCGGCGCCCGAGCGCCTCGACGAGATCGTGGCGCTCGCCCGCGCGCCGATGGAGATCCGCGGCTTCGGCCCGGTCAAGGACGAGGCGGTCGCGACCGTGAAGGCGGACGTCGCCCGCCGGCTCGCCTTGCTCGACCGGCCGCTCGCGACGCCGGAGCGGGTCGCCGCGTAGGGTCAGATCGGCGTCGCGACGGCCCGGCCCTCGAAATGCGCGCGGAAGTTGTCGGCCGCGAGCCCCACCATGCCGGCGACCGATTCCGGCGAGCGGCCCGCCACGTGAGGCGTGATCACGAGGTTGTCGAGGGCGAGGAACTCGGGCGGCACCGTCGGCTCGCCGTCGATCACGTCGAGCCCCGCGCCCGCGATGCGCCGCTCCCGCAAGGCGCTGAGCAGGGCCGCGTTGTCCGCGAGGCTGCCCCGCGCGATGTTGACCAGGAACCCCTCCGGCCCGAGCGCGTCGAGCACGGGCGCGTCCACGAGGTGGCGCGTCTCCGGCCCGCCCGGCGCCGCCAGGACGAGGATGTCCACCGCCTTCGCGAGCGCGGCCGGGCTCGGATGGTAGGCGTAGGGCACGTCGTCGCGCGGGCGGCGGTTGTGGTAGGCGACGGACATGTCGAAGCCGCGCTCGCAGCGCCGCGCGATCGCGAGCCCGATATCGCCGAGCCCCAGGATGCCGACACGACGGCCCGTCACCTGAGGCAGCGCCGAGTTGACCTGCCGCCACTCGCCGCGGCGCACGGCATCGAAGCCCTGCGCGACGCCGCGGATCGCCGCGAGGATCAACGCCAGCGCGTGGTCCGCGACCGAGACCTGGTTCGCGCCCTTGCCGTGCGAGAGGACGAGCCCCCGCCGGCGGGCCGCCGCGACGTCGATTCCCTCGTAGCCGACCCCCATCGCGGACACGATCTCGAGGCGCGGCAGCCGCGCCATCAGATCCTCCGTGCAGCCGATCGTCCCGATGGTCAGGACCGCGCGGATCGTCGGCCCGACGGCGTCGACGATCGCGTCCCGCCTCTCCCGGTCGGACGCGTCGTGGACGATCGCGACCTCGCCGAGCCGGGCGAGCGCCCAATCGGGCAGCGGGTTGAGCAGCAGGAGAGCTGGCGTGTCGATCACGATCGGTCCTCGTTTCGCGTTCCCTTAAGCGACGTGGCTCAGGACCGATAGGCCGGCTCCTCCAGGTCGAGCGTCCGGCGCAGGCTGGCGAGGTGGAGGCGCGCCGAGTCCGCGTCGCCCGCGCGCATCTGCCGGGACGCCGCCTCCGCGATCGCGCGATCGACCGGCTCCACGTTCCGCCCCGTCGAGAGCGCGAGCACCTGCACCTGGGCGGCGCGCTCCAGGTAGTACAGGTCGTCCCAGGCCTCCGCGATGGTTGGCGCCAGCACCAGCACGCCATGGTGCTTCATGAACACGATGTCGGCCTCGCCCGCGGCGGCCGCGATGCGGTCGCCCTCGCGCTCGTCCAGCGCCAGGCCCTTGTAGTCGCGGTCGTAGACGGTGCGGCCGTAGAACTTGAGCGCGGTCTGCCCGGCGAAGATGAGAGGTTCTCCGTCCGTCATCGTGAGCGCGGTCGCGTAGGGCATGTGCGTGTGGAAGGCGACGCGCGCGCGGGGCACGTTCCGGTGGACGCGCGCGTGGATGTAGAAGGCCGTCGCCTCGGGCTGGCCCTCCCCCGCCACAACGTTGCCGTGGAAGTCGCAGACGAGGAGCCGCGAGGCGGTCAGTTCGCGGAAGGCGTAACCGTAGGGGTTGACGAGGAACAGGTCGTCGTAGCCGGGCACCAGCGCCGAGAAGTGGTTGCAGATGCCCTCCTCCAGCCCGTGGCGCGCCGCCATGCGGAAACAGGCCGCGAGGTCCTCGCGGGCCTGCCGGACCTCGTCAGAATCCAGGGCCGGCTGGTTGGTGCCGGTGCTGCCGCCAGAGGGAGCCGTCGACGTGCCGAGAGCGTGAGCCATGAGGGAACTTCCTGATCAGGAGGGGAGGGGCGGGCTCGTGACGGTCGCGACGGCCTCGTCGATCGCCGCCTCGAGGACCGCCACGCGGGCGGGCGCCAGATCGGGGAAGCCGATCGCGACCGCGTGCGTGCGCTGAGGCGTGACGGCGGTGACCGTGAGCCCCGCGACCGAGATCGTCATCTGCACCGTGCAGCCTCGTCGGCGGCCGACGAGGCTCGCGTGGAGCGACGCCGCCTTGAACATCGTGAGCGCGGCTCCGGCCGCCCCCGCCTCTTCGGTGTCGAGCGCCGCGCAGGCCAGTGCGACCGTGCGGGGGACCTCCGCGTCCGGCCTGCGCTCGGCGCTCCGCAATGCCCGCAGACTCCATCCCAGCGCCTCCGCGGCCACGTTCTGGGTGCGCCCCGAGCGCATGCGCCAGAGCCAGAACTCGGCCCCGGTCACGCAGGCGGCGAGGGATGCCGCACCGGGTAGACGCGCGGCGACAACTCCTCCAGCGTACGACCCGCCCAGTCGCGGCCGGGTGCGCCCGCGATGACGTCGCGCTGGCCGCGCCGCAGCATGGCGATGTCCTCGGCCGTGTCGAATGTCGTGACCTCGTGGTCGCGCACCACCTGCACGCCATCCACGTAGACGTCGCGCACCGCGCGGTCGTTCGCCGAGTAGACGAGGCTCCGCAGCGGCTCGTAATCCGGTTGCATATACGGGTTCGACATGTCGATGACGGCGAAATCCGCCTTGCAGCCGACCCCCAGCCGCCCGAGATCCGGACGTCGGATCAGGTCCGCCCCGCCGACCGTCGCGGCCGTGAAGGCCTGGGCGGTGGAGGTCGCCGTGTAGCTCCCCGCCAGGATCCGCCCCGCGTAGCAGGCCATCCTGAGCTCATCGAGCATGTTGTGCGGGAAGGTATCGGTGCCGATCCCGCACGGGATGCCGGCCTCCACGTAGCGGCCGAGCGTGTTCAGCGCGATGCCGCGGCGCGCGAACACGACCGGGCAATGCGCGACGCCGGCCCCGCTGTCGCGCAGCCGGGCGAAATCGTCCCCTTGCGGGTAGTGAATCCAGGGATGATCGTTGAGGAAGATGCAGTGGCCGATCACGAGATCGGGCCCCAGCGCGCCGATGCGGTCGAGCCACCCGATCGGCGTCTCTCCAGTGCGGCGCAGGATCTCCCCGAACTCCACGATGCTCTGCGCCGCGTGGATCTGGATCGGCTGGCCGCGCTCGCGGGCGGCCGCCAGAGCGTCGAGGATCTGCCCTTCGGTCACCGTGTCGATCTGCGCCGGGCAGAGCAGCCCCGAGATGCGTCCACTCGGGTGGCGGCCCGCCTCGTCCATGAGGTCGATCGCCTCGCGCAAGAGCCGGTCGCCGGTCGCGGGATCGAGATCGTACTCGACCGAGTGGCCGTTCAGCGTCCGCCACGGACCCGAGCGGAACATCGCCCAGAGCACCGCCCGGATGCCGGTCTCGGCATAATGCTCGGGCCAGTCCGGGCGGGGCTGGCCGAGGTCGCAGATCGTCGTGACGCCGCTCTTCAGGAGCTCGGAGACCGCGACACGGCGCGCGTGTTTCGCGTAGGCCGGGCCGATGTTGAAGACCGGCATGAACTCGTAGAGCGAGCTCTGCCCGAGGCGCGCCGAGCCGAGCTCCTCCAGCATGCCCTTCCAGCCGGGCTCGTGACCCGGGTGGCTGTGGACGTTGACGAAGCCCGGGATCAGCATCGCGCCGCGCCCGTCGATCTCGCGCCCGACCGGCCCGTCGTAGCCGTGCCCGACGAAGGTCAGTTCCTTGCCCTCGAACGCGAGGTCCGCGCCCTGCAGGTAGCAATGCGAGCGCGCCGCCTCGTCCCAGGCGACGATCCAGTCGCAGCCGCGATAGACGGTCGGTTCGGGTTTCGATTGCGTCATCCTGCTTCCCGGCTCGGACCCGAGCTTACCTCGCAAGGCGAATGCTGGATGCGTTCGAGCCTCATCGTCAAGCTTCGCATGCTCTCGAATGCCTTGACGCGTCGCGGGGCGGGAATATCGTCGCGATCACCGAACTGCGGAGGATCGCATGCTGGATCGCGTCAGGCTCGTGCACAAGACCTTGCTCGACGGTCGCTACCACGTGTTCACCTCGCCCGACGTGCGTGGTCTGCACATCTCGATGGACACGCTCGCGTCCGCTCAACGCGAAGCCATCGCGGTGCTGGACCAGATCGCGCGTGACGACGGCTCGGATAGTCCCGTGGTCGATTTCATCTTCGAACGGGTTCCTGAAGCTGCGTGATCTATTGCGTCGCCTTCAGCGAGGTCGAACTACACCTCGGCGGGCTCGGGTTCCGGCGGGTGGGACAGACGGAAGGGACCGTTCGGTTCCGGGCGGATCGTCCCGACCGCCTCATCACGGTGAGAGCCCCGAACGTGAACGGCGACGTGCCCGAGGCGCTGATCAACGACGCGTTCGATGCCGCCGGGCTGATCCCGCCGACATGGAACGTGTTCTGGTGTGACTAGGATCGGTCACGTTTCTGCGTCGTACACGACCTCTCCGCCCCGGATGGTCAGCTCGCAGCGCGTGTCGTGGAGCACGTCCTCCGGGTCGGCAGCGATGAGGTCGCGCGAGAACACCGCGACGTCGGCCGCGAGTCCCGGCACGAGCCGTCCGCGATGGCCCTCCGACTTGTTCACGTAGGCGCCGAGCTGCGTGAAGGCGTGGAGCGCTTCCGCCATCGAGAGCGCCTCCCCGCCCGCCATGACGGTGCCGCGCGAAGTCTTGCGGGTCACCATCGTATAGAGGTTCGGGAACGGGTCGATGTCGCAGACCGGCGCGTCGCTGGAAGCGGCGGCGCTGAGCCCGGCATCGAGCCAGGTGCGCATCGGGTAGGAGGCGAGCGAGCGCGCCTCGCCCAGCACGGACACGTAGAGGTCGCCGAAATCGTAGATGAAGACCGGCTGCGGCACGGGCTCGACGCCGAGCCGCACCATGCGGGCGATCTGGTCCGGACGGTTGAAGCCGCAATGCTCGATGCGGTGGCGCCGGCCCGGGTCGGGATGCGCGACGAGCGCCGCCTCCATGGCGTTCAGCGTCTGCTCGATCGCCGCGTCCCCGATCGCGTGGACCGCGAGCTGGTAGCCCTTGGCGTGGTAGTCGGCCACCAACGCGTCCATCTCGGGGTCCTTGAGGAGCGACAGCCCGACGGTCTCGGGCTCGCCGAGATACGGCACGGACATCGCGGCGGTGCGGCCGCCCGCGCTCCCGTCGGTGAAGATCTTCACCGGCCCAACGCGGAGCATGTCGTCGCCGGCACCGGTCACGACGCCGTCCGCGTAGGCCTGGTCCAGGATGCCGCCCGGCCCGCCGAGGAGGCACTGGTTGACCCTGACCGGCAGCCGCCCCGTGCGCTGCGCGGTCCGGTAGGCGGCGATCTCGCGGTAGCCGGCCCGCATCCCGACCGCCGCGTCCATGACGCTGGTGATGCCGTAAGCGAGGCAGGCCCGGCCGGCCCGCTCGATCGCGGTCACGAGGTCCTCGTCGGTCGGGTCCGGCAGGACGGCCTTGAGGCGCTCCCGCCCGGTCTCGGCCATGAGGCCGGTCAGCCGCCCGTTCTGTTGCTCGATCGCGCCGCCCTGGGGCACCGGCGTCGACTCGTCGATGCCCGCGAGCTCCAGCGCCTTCGAGTTCGCGATCGAGACGTGCCCGCAGGCGCGCACGAGGTAGACCGGGTTGTCGGGCGCGACCGCGTCGAGCTCCTCGCGGAAGGGGTGGCGCTTCACGTCGAGCTCGAACTGGTCGTAGCCGCGCGCCATGACCCACTGGCCCGGCGCAGACGCTTGGGCGCGCTCACGGATCTTGCCGAGCAGCGCCTCCAATGTCCGGGCGGCCGCCGGCCGGGCGTCGATGTCACCCATCCCGATCCCGTAGGGGAGGAGGTGCATGTGCGCGTCGTACAGGCCCGGCGTCGCGAGCCGGCCGCGCAGGTCGATCACGCGGGTGTCCGGCCCGATCAGCGGCTCCATGTCGGCCGCGGTGCCGGTCGCGAGGACGCGGCCGGACCAGAGCGCGACGGCTTCGGAGAACCCCTCCCGGAGCCCTCGGAAGACGCGGCCGTTGGTCAGGACCGTGTCGGCTTTCGGATAGTTCGCCATGACGACCTCCGCTCTCAGCGCTTCAGCGTGAGATCGAGCCCCTTGTAGAGGCCCGCCCCGTAGAGCCCGTGCGGGCGCGCGCCGCCGACCCTGTCGGAGGAGACGAGCCAGAGCTGGCGCGTCGCGATCGGGATCCACACGTTCGCCTCGGTCAGCTGGCGCTGCAGCTCGGCATTGGCCTCGGTGCGCTTGGCCGGATCGACCGCGGTCGCGGCGGCCTCGAGCAGCTGGTCGGTCCGCGCGTCCTTCCAGTTCATCCGGTTGGGGGTGGGGGCCTGCGTGCTCTTGAAATAGAGATTCATCGCCTCCGTGGCCGTCCCGTAGGGATAGGACATCATGAAGCTGTCGAATTCCTGGGTCGCGAGCTTGCCCCAGCCGACCGTCGCGTCCCAGAGCTGCACCTGCATGTCGAGCCCGACCTTGCGCAGGTCGGCCTGCATCGCCTCCGAGATGCGCGGGTTCTGGTCGTCGCGAAGGCCGTAGACGATGAAGCTCGCGCGCTGGCCGTCCTTCGCGCGGATGCCGTCCGCGCCCGGCTTCCAGCCGGCCTCGTCCAGCACCTTGGCGGCGCCTGCCGGATCGTAATGCGGCAGCAGCTCGGCCGCCTTCGCGTCGTAGTCGAGCACCGCGGGGCTGAGGAGCGAGCGCAGGGGCGTGCCATGCCCGAAATAGACCGCCTTGACGATCGCGTCCCGGTTGATCGCCATGTTGGCGGCGCGCCGGATCGCCGGGTCGTCCGAGACCGGCTTGTTGACCCTGAAGGCGAAGAAGACGTCGTAGATGTAGTCCGGCTGCTGCTGCACGGTGAGGCCCGGCACGCGCTTCATCGTGTCGATCGAGAAGAGCGGCGGGTAATAGGTGAGGTCCGCCTGCTTCGCCTGCATGGCGGCCATGAGCGTGTTCGCCTCGGGCACCACCTTCCAGACGACCTGGTCGACCTGCGGGCTCGGGTTCTGGTACATCGGCGGACCCCAGTTGTAATAGGGGTTCTTCTTCATCACGAGCTCCTGGCGCGGCGTCCAGCTCACCCAGCAATAGGGCCCGGTCGCGTTGAAGCCCTGCACGCCGAAATTCGCTCCGAGCGTCTCGACCGACGCCTTGTCGACCACCGACGCGAAGGCGAGCGTGAGCTGGTAGAGGAGGTCGCTGAAGGGCTCCTGGAGCTCATAGACGACCGTGTGGTCGTCGGGCGCGCTGATCTCCTTCACCTTGCCGGCCCGGTTCGCGACGGGCGAGCGCGCCGCCGGGTCGATCCAGCGCTTGAGGGAGTAGACGACGTCGGCGGCGGTCATCGGACGGCCGTCGCAGAACTTCACGTCCTGGCGCAGGTCGAACGTGTAGGTCTTCCCGTCCGGCGACACCGTCCAGGACTTGGCGAGCAGCGGTTTCACGGTTTTCAGGTCGAAGTCGAGGCTGACCAGCGTGTCGGCCAGCATGAACAAGGCCTCGACCGCGGCGGTGGCGGTGGAGCGGATCGGATCGTAGCGGTCCGCGTCGATGACCCTCAGGATAGTCAGCGGCGCCTTGGTCTGGGCGGCGGCCGGGTCGAGCCCGAGAGCCGTCAATCCTGCCGCGATTGCGGCTGTCGCGATCCGTTTCATGGTGTGTCCTCTCGGGTTCATCGGCGGAGCGTCGGGTCGAGGGCGTCGCGTAGCGCGTCGCCGAGGATGTTGAAGGCGAGCACGACGAGGAAGATCAGGAGGCTCGGCAGGACCGAGACATGGGGGGCGAAGAACAGGAAGTTGCGCCCGTCCGCCGCCATCGCGCCGAGTTCCGCGGTCGGAGGCTGGGCGCCGAGCCCGATGAAGGACAGGAGCGCGCCGAGCAGGATGACCTGGCCGAAGCGCAGCGTCACGAAGACGAAGATCGGCGACAGGCAGTTCAGCAGAACATATTTCACGAGGATCTGCCGGTCGCGCAGGCCCAGCGCCCGCGCGGCCTCGATGTAGTCCTGCCGCATCACGACGACCGCGGAGCCGCGCACCACGCGCGCCATCAGCGGCACCGTGGCGATCGACAGCGCGATGACCACCGCCACGATGCCGGGTCCCACGATCGCCGCGAGCGCGAGCCCGAACAGGATCGCCGGGAAGGACAGGAGCACGTCCATGGAGCGCATGAGGAGGCCCGAGACGCGCGGGTAGTAGGCGGCCGCGAAGCCCACGACCCCGCCGATCCCGCACCCGATCACGACCGCCGCGAGGCTCATCGCGAGCGTCGTGCGCAGCCCGTATAGCAGGCGGGTCACCATGTCCCGGCCCTGCCCGTCCGCCCCCAGCAGGCCCGCCTCGCCCGGCAGCTTCAGCGTATCCGCGAGATCGCCCCCGTATGGATCGCCCGGCGCGAGCCAGGGCGCGAAGACGGCCGCGAGGACGAGAAGAACCACCGCGGCGAGCGCGACCGCGCCGACGGGCTCGCCGAGAAGAACCCGCAGCAGCGAGGCCCGTCGCGCCAGCGCGAAGCCGGCATGCGGTGAGTTCCCGGACGTGACCGCGACCGTCTCCCCCATCAGGTCTGCCCGACGCGGGGATCGAGGACGGCGTAGAGCATGTCGACCGCGAGGTTGATGAGGATGAACCCGACGGACAGGATGATGATGGTGCCCTGCGCCATCGGGGCGTCGCTCGACAGGATCGCGCCGACCGCCAGACGGCCGATGCCCGGCCAGCTGAAGATCGTCTCCACCACGACCGCGCCGCCGAGCAGGAACCCGATCTGCAGGCCGATCAGGGTCACGACCGGGATGAGCGCGTTGCGCAGCGCGTGGCGCAGCACGACCGCGCGCTCGCCGACGCCCTTGGCGCGGGCGGTGCGGACATGGTCCGCGCCCAGAACGTCGAGCACCGCGGAGCGCGTCATCCGGGCCACGGGTCCGACGAACACGCCGCCGAGCGTCAGCGCCGGGAGCGCGATCCCCGCCAGCCCCTCCAGCGTCCAGATCGGTCCCGTCCGGCCCGTGAAGGGCAGCACCTGCCAGTAGAACCCGAACAGCCACACGAGCCCGAGTCCGAGCAGGAAGACCGGCACCGAGACGCCCGCGACCGAGACCGCCATGATGATCCGGTCGATCCAGCTATGACGTCGATAGGCGCTCACCGTGCCCATCGCGATGCCGAGCGGGATCGACCAGACGAGCGAGGCGACCATCAGTTCGAGCGTCGGGCCGACCGTGTTCCCGAGCTCGGTCGCGACCGGCATGTTGTTGATGTTCGAGATGCCGAGGTCCCCCCGCAGCAGGCGCGACAGGTAGAGACCGAACTGCACCGCGAGCGGTTTGTCGAGCCCGAGATCGCGCCGGATCGCCTCGATCACCTCCACCGTGGCGGTCGGTCCGGCCCGCACCACCGCCGGATCGTTCGGCACGACCTGCATGAGCAGGAACCCGAGGAGGAGCACGCCGAGAAGGACCGGAAGCGCGAGGAGAAGTCGCTGAACCACGTTCCGCCACATGTTCCACTCCGGCCGGACCGGTCGTCCGCCACGCCCTCATGGGCTCGCGCGTGTCGCGTGCGACATCCGAGAGCGAGCATATCCCATGCCGTCGCCGAACACGAAGGTGCACGATGTCGGGCTCACGTCACGGCAGCGTCAAGAAGGCAGGTCAGAACGTCCGCGAGTAACCCCGAAGGACGCCGCGATGAGCCATGACGAGCCACGATTCCACCCGACCCGGCGCGACGCCGTCGCGATGGTCGGCGCGGCCGGCGCCCTCGCGTCGTCCGGGCAGGCCTTCGCGCAAGGCGCGCGCCCGGGGCCGGCGAACGTGTCGGGGGTCGTGTACGAGGACCGGTCCGGCTCCGGCCGCAGGCAGGCGGACGATGCGGGGCTGCCGGACGTGATGGTGTCGAACGGGCGCGATGTCGCGCGCACGGATGCCGAAGGCCGCTATACCCTCCCGATCGACGCGGAGGGCGCCGTATTCGTGATCAAGCCCGCGGGCTTCGCGCTGCCGCACGACGAGAACAACCTGCCCCGCTTCTCCTACCTGCACCAGCCGGACGGCAGCCCGGCCGCACTCGGGCTCAGGTTCCGCGGCGTCGAGCCGACCGGCCCTCTCCCAGCCTCCGTGGATTTCGGGCTGACCCGGGCCGAGGAGGCTTCCGCCTTCGACGTCGTCCTGTTCACCGATCCGCAGCCGGAGAGCGCGGCCGAGCTCGACTTCGTGCGCGACACCGCGCTGACGAGTGTCGTGGGGACCCGGGCGGCCTTCGGGATGACGACCGGCGACATCATGTTCGACGACCTGTCGCTCTACGCCCGGTACAACCGGCTGATCGGGCAGGTCGGCGTCCCGTGGTGGCATATCGGGGGCAACCACGACCTCAACTTCGAGGCGTCCGACGCCCGGCACAGTCGCGAGACCTTCAAGCGCGTCTACGGCGCGCCCTACTACGCCTTCCATTACGGCTCCGCGCTGTTCCTCATGCTGGACAACGTCAACTACCTCGGCGGGCGCGGCGGCCAGCCCGGCAAGTACGAAGGTCGGTTCGGGGAGCGGCAGCTCGCCTTCGTGGCGAATGTCCTGCGCGAGACGCCGCCCGACCACCTCGTGGTCGTGGCGATGCACATCCCGCTCGTGACCGATCTCGACCCGAACGATCCCGCCCAGACGACGGTCGACCGCGAGGACCTGCTGCGCCTCCTCGCGGGCCGGCCCACGTTCAGCATCTCGGGCCACACGCACACGACCGAGCACCATTACCTGGGGGAGGGCGGGTCCCACCACCACCACGTCATGACGGCCGTCTCCGGCTCGTGGTGGAGCGGACCCTACGACCGTCGCGGCATCGCGTGCGCGGACAGCCGCGACGGCACCCCGAACGGCTTCCACATCCTGTCGGTCGATGCCAACCGCTACACGACGCGGTTCGTGCCGGCCGCCGAGCCGGAGGGCCGCACGATGCGGATCTCGCTCGAGAGCCAGTTCCACGGCCGCGACCGCGAGGTCGCGCGCGACTACCGGATCGAGCAGCTCCTGGGCTCGCCGATCGCCGCCGAGGTCGCGGGCTCGACCGACCTCGTGGTGAACGTGTTCGACGGCGGCCCGAAGACCCGCGTGACCTGCCGGATCGGGGGGCGCAGCCCGGCCGAGATGATGCGCGTGCGGCGGCCCGACCCGTTCGTCGAGCAGGTCTTCGCGCGCAACGCCGCGAGCAAGAAGGCCTGGGTCAAGGCCGAGCCCTCGACGCATATCTGGACGGCACGTCTGCCGGCCGACCTCGGGCCGGGCACGCACCGGGCCGAGATCCGGGTCGTCGACGAGTACGGCCGCGAGCGCCGCGACGACATGCTGATCGAGGTGGTGGGCGCCGGACAGGACATGCCCCGGCGTCTCTGACGCGAGCCTCGCGCGGCACGGGGGCGTCAGCTGAGCTCGATCCAGGCCGGCGCGTGGTCGCTGGCCTCGGGCTCGCCCCTGACCCAGCGGTCGACGCCCGCGCGGACGAGCCGGGGCGCGAGGTCGGGGCTGACGAGCAGGTGGTCGAGCCGCAGGCCCGCGTCGCGCGCCCAGCGGTCGCGATCGTAGGCCCAGAAGGTGTACATGGGCTCGTCCGGGTGGAGGCTCCGCAACGCGTCCGTCCAGCCCTGGTCCAGGAGGCGGCGGTAGGCGTCGCGCGCTTGCGGCTGGAGGAGCGCGTTCGTCGCGAAGGAGCGCGTCGCGTAGATGTCCCGGTCGCTCGGCACGACGTTGTAGTCGCCCGCGAGCACGACGGGCACGCCGGCCTCGCGAAGGGTCGCCGCGTGCGCGATCAGGCGCTCGAACCAGGCGAGCTTGTAGGCGAATTTCGGGCCGGGCTGGGGGTTGCCGTTCGGCAGGTAGATGGACGCGATGACGATCCCGGCGACCGCCGCCTCGACGTAGCGCGCCTGCGCGTCGTCCGGGTCGCCCGGCAGTGTCGTCTGCGTGAGTACGGGTTCCGCGTCGCGGGCGAGGATCGCGACGCCGTTCCAGCTCCTCTGGCCGCACCACACGGCCCGGTAGCCGGCCGCCCGGATCGCGGCCTCGGGGAACGCGTCGTCCTCGGCCTTGAGCTCCTGGAGGCAGGCGACGTCCGGCCGCTCCCGGTCCAGCCACGCGAGAAGGTTCGGCAGCCGCTTGTTGACGTTGTTGATGTTCAGGGTCGCGATCCTGAGGGGCCGGGATTTCGCCTTTGCTCGCCGCGTCGTGCTCCTGGGCCGGGGCTCCGGCGTGTCCGCGAGCGACCCGAGCCGCTCCGACAGCCGGTGGAGCCCCCAGCTCGCGGCGAGTTCGGCCGCCACCCCCCAGGTCGGCAACTGGTCCGGCAGCCTTGGGAGCGGCGCGGCGGCGTCCATCGTGGCGATGCGCCGATATAGCCGAAGCTCCTCCGCCTGCCCGGCGAAGCGCCCGGCCGCGAGCAGCGTCTCCAGGGTCGCGCCGTCGCGCAGCAGGGTTGCGGCGGTCTTCGCGCCGATCCCGGCGGCACCCGGCAGCTTGTCGGAGGGATCGCCCCGCAACGCGATGAAGTCCGGCACCTGACGCGGATCGACGCCGTAGCGCGCCCGCACCTCGTCCGGCCCGACCCGCGCCATCTCGCCCGCCCGGACGGGGTGCAGGATCGTGGTCAGCCCCGACGCCAGCTGGAAGGCGTCGCGATCCCCGCTCGCCACGATCGCGCGGCCGCCTCGCTTCTCCTCGCGCGCGACCGCGGCGGCCAGGAAGTCGTCCGCCTCGTAGCCGGCCGCCCTGGCGTTCGCGAAGCCGCAGGACGCCACGAACTCGGGCAGGAGACCCAGCTGGTCGAGGAGCTCGTCGTCGAACACCCGGCCGCCCTGGTAGGCCGGGAACAGCCGGGCGCGGAAGTTCGGCACGTCGAGCGTGTCCCACCCGACCACCACCGCGCGGGGGCGCTCCTCGGCATGAAGCCGGATCAGCGTGTTGGCGAAGCCCACGAGCGCGCCGCCGCCCTTGTCGCCGCGCCGCCGGATCGTCTTCGGCAGGCCGTGATAGGCGCGGTGCGCGAAGGAATCGCCGTCCACGATCAGGAGCGGGCGCCGCTCCGCGTTCTTCTCTGCGCTCGATCTGCGTGTCACGGGAGGCGTCTAGCAGATCCCGGACGTTCGCCGCACTGGACTCCGGGGTGGCGTCTCGGGTTCATTCCGCGGCGATCATCTACAAGGCTATGCCGCCCCGGCGAAACGCGTTAAGGGCTCGGGTGAACTCCTCATAGCTGAAGTTCAGGCTTGGAATGCGTTACAACAAATCGAAGAAGATCATCGTGACGGGCGGCGCAGGCTTTCTCGGCTCACATCTGTGCGAGCGGCTGCTCGCCCAGGATCACGAGGTGCTCTGCGTCGACAATTTCTTTACCGGGACACGCCGCAACATCGCTCATCTGCTGGATGACCGCCGCTTCGAGCTTCTGAGGCACGACATCACGCATCCGATCTACGTCGAGGCCGACGAGATCTATAATCTCGCCTGCCCGGCCTCGCCGGTGCACTATCAGTTCGATCCCGTGCAGACCACGAAGACCAGCGTCCACGGCGCGATCAACATGCTGGGATTGGCGAAACGCCTCAAGGCCAAGGTGTTCCAGGCCTCCACCAGCGAGGTCTACGGCGATCCCGAGGTCCACCCGCAGCCGGAGGAGTACTGGGGCCGGGTCAACCCGATCGGGTACCGGTCCTGCTACGACGAGGGCAAGCGCTGCGCCGAGACCCTGTTCTTCGACTACCACCGCCAGCACAAGCTCGACATCAAGGTCGTGCGCATCTTTAACACCTACGGGCCCCGCATGCACCCGAACGACGGGCGGGTCGTGTCCAACCTCGTGGTCCAGGCGCTGCGCGGACAGGACATCACGGTCTACGGCGAGGGCTCGCAGACGCGCGCCTTCTGCTACGTGGACGACCTCATCGAGGGGTTCCTGCGCATGATGGAGACCGGCCCCGAGGTGACCGGACCGATCAACCTCGGCAACCCGAACGAGTTCTCGATCCGCGAACTCGCCGACGCGGTCATCCGCCTGACCGGGTCCAAGTCCAAGATCGTCCGCAAGCCGCTGCCGCCCGACGACCCGAGGCAGCGTCGTCCCGACATCACCAAGGCCCGGGAGGTCCTCGGCTGGGCGCCGACGGTGGAGCTCGAGGCGGGCCTGACGAAGACGATCGCGTATTTCGACGCGTTCCTGAGCAACGAGGATGCACGGGAGGCCGCGCGGTGAGGCGCCCTGGTGGTGGCGAGCTGGCCTGCTTCGGGGCGATCGGATGCGACCGTCACGGTGTCGCCACCCGCGAGCGCGTGACTCTGACACGGGAGGGGAGTGCCGGCTGATGCGCTCGATGCTGTTCGTTCCGGGCGACAGCGCCCGCAAGTTCGAGAGGGCCCGCCAGGGTGGGGCCGACGCGCTCATCCTCGACCTGGAGGATTCCGTCGCGCTCGACCGCAAGGACGAGGCCCGCGCCATCACCTGCGCGATGCTCGGTGCAGAGCGCGGCAGGCAGCTGATCTACGTCCGTGTGAACGCGCTCGATACCGGCCGTACGCTCGCAGATCTCGCGGCCGTCCTGCCGTCCCGGCCGCACGGGATCATGCTGCCGAAATGCGAGAGCGCCGACCACGTCCGGACCGTATCGCTCTGGCTGGACGGCCTGGAGGCGGCAGCCGGCATCCCGGTCGGCGACACGACGATCATCGCGATCGCGACCGAGACGGGTGCTTCCATCTTCGGCCTGGGCTCCTATGCGGGCGCGTCGTCCCGCCTCGTCGGGCTGATGTGGGGCGCGGAGGACTTAGCGGCCTCTCTCGGGGCGATCGAGAAGAGCCGCGACGGCGTCTATCACTCGCCGTATCGCCTCGCCCGCGACCTGTGCCTGATGGCAGCCTCGGCGGCCGGCATCGCGGCCATCGACACGGTCTACACGGATATCGAGAACCTGACCGGCCTCGCCGAGGACGCACGCGCCGCACGGCGTGACGGGTTCTCCGCGAAAGCCGTGATCCATCCCAAACACGTCGAGGCCGTGAACGCAGCCTTCACCCCCGACGAGGTCGAGGTCGCGTGGGCGAACCGGATCGTCGCGGCCTTCGCGGCCGACCCGCATCTCGGCGTCGTGCGCATCGAGGGCCGGATGATCGACAAGCCCCACCTGCGCGCGGCCGAGAAGGTCCTGGCGGCCGCGCAGGTCACATGACGCAGGTGGGCAGCGGCGACCCGAGCGGGGCCGGTCCCGGCGGGGCCGCACGGGTTGCGGGTTCGCCCAGGCCGGGCGGGCCGTCGCGCGATGGCGGCGAGGCGTCGACGAAGAGCACGCCCACGACATCGACGCTGCGTGTCAGCTTCCGGTCGCCGCGGGAGCCGTCCCCGAGCTTGTAGATGGCGGCCATCTCGACGGCCGTGTCGGCCGCCACCCGTCGGTCGAGCGGATCAGGCGTGGCGGCGCATGGCGGCGAACGCGCCTGATCCGCCATCGTCGGCATCGCGGGCGCCGCTCTCGCGCGCGGTCCACACGAGGGCGCCGAGCGTGACGAGGAGTGACACGAGCTTGAACTCGAGGCCGAACAGCGGGAGCGCGTTGGCGAAGGCCGCGATGCCGAGCGTGCCGAAGAGCGGCATCATGCAGCCCGGGCAGCCGAACAGCGCGAAGCCGAACAGAAGTGTCGCGCCCGTCGTGCAGACCCCCATCGCGCGTCGCTCCCGGTAGCGCGACAGGGACGTGACGAGGAGGAGCGCGGTCGTCAGCGCGAGCGCCACGTCGAGCACGACGGCGCCCCAGAAGAACCAGCCGCCGAAATGGTCGATGTAGAATCGTGGCGTCGAGAGCCGCGTCGTCGTCAGGCTGGAGTTGCGGCCGCCCTCGCGTAGGTCGAGGAGCAAGTACGCGGCGAAGAACGCCATCGCGGTCAGGATCACGGATGGACGTCGGGCCTGGGCCAGGATCTTGAGCGCGTCGGACATATGGCATGTGCCTCCAAGCCGCGGGCTGATGCGGCTGCGATCGCATGTGTCGGAGAGGTCTCCGGGACGTCCGCGGCTCGAACGTCCCCGCCGCGGACAACCCCGATTGACACGCGCTACATTGTAATGATGTAACACTCTGGGATATGCAATAACATAACATATTCTGAAGGCGGTTGGAACGACGTCGCTTCGGCGTGCGCGCATCGACGCCACCTTCCTGGCCGACCGGGGACCGACATGCTCGCTACGCACGACCAACGCCTGCCCGTCACCGTCCTGTCCGGCTTCCTCGGAGCGGGTAAGACGACGCTCCTTAACCACGTGCTGAACAACCGCGAGGGCCGCCGGGTCGCGGTCATCGTCAACGACATGAGCGAGGTGAACATCGACGCCGACCTCGTGCGCGAGGGCGGGGCGAACCTCTCGCGCACCGACGAGAAGCTCGTGGAGATGACGAACGGCTGCATCTGCTGCACGCTGCGCGACGACCTCCTGGCCGAGGTGACGCGGCTGTCGCGCGAGGGCCGGTTCGACTACCTGTTGATCGAGTCGACCGGGATCTCCGAGCCGTTGCCGGTCGCCTCCACGTTCTCGTTCCGCGACGAGGCGGGGTTCTCGCTGGCCGACGTCTCCCGCCTCGACAGTATGGTGACGGTGGTGGACGCCGTGAACCTCCTCAAGGATTATGGCTCGAACGACTTTCTGCGCGACCGCGGGGAGATCTCCGGGGAGGGCGACGAGCGCACGCTAGTCGACCTGCTGGTCGAGCAGATCGAGTTCGCGGACGTGGTGGTGATCAACAAGGCGTCGGACGTCACGCCGGAGCAATTGGCGCTCGCCCGCAAGGTCGTGATGGCGCTGAACGGCGACGCGCGCATCGTCGAGGCGTCGTTCGGGCGCGTGCCGATGGAGAGCGTGCTGGACACGGGACTCTACAGCGAGGAGCGCTCGGAGAAGCACCCGCTCTGGTACAAGGAATTGTACGAGCCCCACGCCCACACGCCCGAGAGCGAGGAATACGGCATCGGCAGCTTCGTCTACCGGGCGCGCCGTCCGTTCGACCCGGCGAAGTTCAAGGCCGTCATCGACCGTACCTGGCCGGGGCTGATCCGCGCCAAGGGGCATTTCTGGCTCGCGACCCGTCCGTCATGGGTCGGCGAGTTGTCGCTCGCGGGCGCGATCTGCCGCGTCGGCGGCATGGGCCGCTGGTGGGCCGCGATCCCGAAGGCGCGCTGGCCCGACCACGAGGAGTGGAGGACGCTGCTCGCCCGCCACTGGAGCCAGACCTGGGGCGACCGCCGCCAGGAGCTCGTCTTCATCGGCACGGGCCTGGACGAGGCCGCGCTCCGCGCGGCGCTCGACGCCTGCCTCGTCGGATCGGTCACGACGGCGCGGTTCGACGCTTCGCGCTACGCCGCCATGCCCGACCCTTTCCCGAGCTGGGATCGCGAGGCCGCCTGACCGGCGGCGCTCGGCCGCTCACCCGTGCAGGGTCACCCGTACAGGATCACCCATGGCAGGGGCAGCCGGCGTGGTCGCAGCCCTTGTGCTCCTTGTGACCGTCCGCGCAGTCGTCGCAGCAATAGGCGCGGTCGTCGCGCGTGACGGCCTTGCCGATGCTCACGATGCACACGCAATCCGAACAGGCGCACTTCACCATCTCGACGTTCACGCTCGCCATCTCGTCTCTCCTTCGCTCAGGTGTCGTCCGGATCGGCTGATCCGGCCGGGTGCTCGTGCGGGTCGCAGATATGCGCGACCATGATCCTGACGACGTCCCGCACATGGTCGTCGTCGAGCGCGTAGCTGACGCTCTTGCCCGCGCGCTCCGGCCGGAGCAGGCGGGCCGTCCGCAGGAGCCGCAGGTGGTGCGAGGTGAGGGACGGGCTCATGCCCGCCCGCTCGGCGATCTCGCCCACACCCTTCGGCCCGTCGAGGCAAGCGAGCATGATGCGCAGCCGGTTGGGCTCGCCCAGCAGGCCGAACACGTTCGCGACTGCCTCGATCTCCGACTTCAGCACCGCTCATTCGACCAACGCTTGAAGACCTGTTCATACGTTTGAGCCCGTTTCATGTCAATCGGCCGATCGTCGTTGGATCGAGATCCGGGCGGGTGACGGTGTTCGGCCTTGGAAACCGATCCAGGGCGCGGGCGTTCGCATCCCATGCCGCAGAGCAGACGGTCGGCCGACACGGTCGCCGCGATCGGGAGGACCACGAAGATGGATCGTCGCACGATATTGGGCGCCGCCGTGGTGGCGGCCGCCGCGTTGCCCGCGAGGGCTCAGACGCCCGACCGGGGCGGGCGCACCTATGTCCTGGTGCACGGCGCCTATGGCGGCGGCTGGGTGTGGCGGGACGTCGTGCCCGGCCTCGAGGCCAAAGGACACCGGGTGTTCACCCCGACGCTCACCGGCCTCGGCGACCGGGCGCACCTCATGTCACGCCAGATCAGCGTCGAGACCCACGTCCAGGACCTCGCGAACACGATCACCTTCGCGGGGCTGAGCGACGTCACCCTGGTCGGGCACTCCTACGGCGGCATGCCTGTCACCGGGGTGGCGGACCGCATGCCCGGCGCGATCCGGCAGATCGTCTACCTCGATGCCCTGATTCCGGAGAACGGCGAGCGCACGTTCGACGTCCTGCCGCCCGGGATGGAGGCCGACCGCATGAAGCTGGTCGCGGAGGCGGGCGGCGGGGTGGCGATCCCGGCGGCCGAGTCCTCCGTCCCGCCGGGCTCGATGCGCGATTGAGCCACCGCCCGCAACCGGCCGCAACCGGTCGGCAGCTACGACACGCCCATCAAGCTCTCGCGACCTGCCGGTGCCGGCCACCCGGTCACCTATATCGCGTTCACCGGGCCCGCGATCGCCTCGATCGCGCCGAGCCGGGCGCGCGCCAAGCAGAAAGCCGGCTGGCACTTCGAGGAGATGGCCGTGCCGCACGACACCCCGCTGATCTATCCGGATCGCACAGTCGAGCGGCTCCTGCAGATCAGCTGATCCGACAAGAATCCCTCTCGTCGGATCAAGGCGTTTCGGCCCCGCACTGCACGCGGGGCCGAACGCGATGGCAGCCCCATATGCCGCGTACGCGACCTTGATCCGACCGGAGCCGTCCCCGTGTCCTCACGACGTCAACTGAAGCTCGGCGCGTTCATGCGCCCGGCGAGCATCCATACCGGGGCGTGGCGCTATCCGGGCGCCTATCCGGACGCGAATTTCAACTTCGCGCATCTCAGGCATTTCGCCAAGCGGCTCGAGGTGGCGAAGTTCGACGCGTTCTTCATGGCCGACCATCTGGCGCTCATGAACATGCCGATGGACGCGCTGAAGCGCAGCCACACCGCGACCTCGTTCGAGCCGTTCACGCTGCTCTCGGCGCTCGCCGCCGTGACGGAGCGGATCGGGCTCGTGGCGACCGCCTCCACGACCTTCGAGCAGCCCTTCCACGTCGCGCGCCGCTTCGCCTCGCTCGACCACATCAGCGGCGGGCGGGCGGGCTGGAACATCGTCACGACCTCGAACCCGGACGCGGCCCTGAATTTCGGCCTCGACGAACACCTGGAGCATGGGGAGCGCTACGACCGGGCGCGCGAGTTCTACGACGTGGTCACGGGGTTGTGGGACAGCTGGGCCGACGACGCCTTCGTGCGCGACGTCGCCAACGGCACCTTCTTCGATCCCGAGAAGCTGCACGTCCTCGCGCACAAGGGCGAGCACTTCTCGGTGCGCGGCCCGCTCCACATCGCGCGCCCCGTTCAGGGCTGGCCGGTGATCGTCCAGGCGGGCGCGTCCGAGCCCGGCCGCCAACTCGCGGCCGAGACGGCCGAGCTCGTCTTCGCGGCCCATGGCCATATCGAGGCCGGCCGGGCCTTCTACGCCGACGTGAAGAGGCGCATGGACGAGCTCGGCCGTCCGCGCGAGGACCTCAAGATCCTGCCCGGCGCCTTCGTGGTGGTGGGAGACAGCGTCGAGGAGGCGCGGGCGAAGCGCGCGCATCTCGACAGCCTCGTCCATTACGACAGCGCGGTCGCGTCTCTCTCCATCGCGCTCGGGCACGACATCTCGGGGTTCGACCCCGACGGGCCGCTGCCCGAGATTCCGGACACGAACGCGAGCAAGAGCGGGCGGGAGCGCGCGATCGAGCTCGCCCGCCGCGAGAACCTGAGCGTGCGCCAGCTCGCGCAACGCCTCGGCGGCCACGCGGGGCTCGCCTTCGTCGGCACGCCGGAGACGATCGCGGACGCGATGGAGGAATGGCTCGCGACGGAGGCCTGCGACGGCTTCAACGTGATGTTCCCCTATCTGCCGGCCGGACTCGACGACGTCGTCGATCGGGTGGTGCCCGAACTCCAGCGGCGCGGCCTGTTCCGGCACGAATACGAGGGCACGACGCTGCGCGACAGCCTCGGCCTGAGGCGGCCGGCGAACCGCTTCTTCCCGTGATCGGTTCGTGCGCGGCGCAAGCGCCGGGCCTCGTTGAACCGGAGGCGAGGCCGGACGTTGTCGTGGTCCAATCAAGAGGAATACGCGACATGAAGGCGCTTTGGACAGCTGCGGCTGTCGGCATCACCCTGATGAGCTCGATCGGGTCGGCTCCCGCTCAGTACGGTGGCGGCTACGGCGGCGGCGGATATGGCGGCGGCTACGGAGAGCGCGATCGCGGCTACGACGACCGTGATCGTGGCTACGGAGACCGTGGCCGCGGCGGCGGCGGCGGTCGCTACGCCTTCGACGAGGACGAGTACCTGCGCTGCAACCCCGACGTCCGGCGCGCCGTGAACCGGGGCCAGATGGAGTCGGGCCTGGTGCATTACCGCACCTTCGGTCGCAGGGAGGGTCGGCGGCTCAGCTGCTGATCGGCACCGGTCGGCGGCTCGGTTGCTGACCTGCACCGCACCGACGGCGGTCGACCATCTCAGACCGAGATCGAAACGCCCAGGCCGCATCGCGGTTTGGGCGTTTCGCATGGTTGAGGGCCACCACGGCCGGGCGGCCGATCGCCACCAGCGGGTGTCCAGGACTCGAGGAGCTGTCCGCCGACGATCCGCGGTCGCTGACGGCCCGCGGCCCGCTCAGGCGGCGGCCGTCTCGTGCTCGGCCGGCGCGACGAGGTTGCGCTCGCGCGGTGACGTCTCCTTCGCGTTCAGCACCTCGGCCGACCCGTCGCCCACCACTCGTCCACCCTCGAGTTCGACCAGGCGCGTGAAGGAGCGCAGCGTCGAAAGGCGATGCGCGATCGCGATCACGGTGCGGCCTCGCATCAGGTTCGCCAGCGCGTCGCGGACCTCCGTCTCGGAGCGCGTATCGAGCGCCGAGGTCGCCTCGTCGAGGAGCACGATCGGGGCGTCCTTGAGGATCGCGCGCGCGATCGCGATGCGCTGGCGCTGACCGCCCGAGAGCTTGACGCCGCGGTCCCCCACCATCGTGTCCATGCCTTGCGGCAAGGCGTCGATGAAGTCGCCGCAATAGGCGGCGTTCGCGGCGTCCCACACCTCCTGGTCGCTCGCCTCAGGCCGTCCGTAGCGGATGTTCTCCATCAACGTGCGGTGGAAGAGCGAGATGTCCTGCGGCACGACCGTGATCGCGTCGCGCAGGCTCTCCTGCGTGACGCGTCCGACCTCCTGGTCGCCGACGAGGACGCGGCCGCCCCCGATGTCGTAGAAGCGCTGCAGGAGCGCGAAGAGCGTCGACTTGCCGCCGCCCGACTGGCCGATGAGCCCGACCCATTCCCCGGCCTCGATCTTGAGGGAGAAGTCGCGGAAGACCTCGCGGCCGCCCGGATAAGTGAAGGACACGTGGTCGAAGGTGACGCTGGTCGATCGCGGCCGCAGGATCTCGGCCTCGGGATGGTCCTGAAGATCGTGTGGGATGAGCAGCGTCGAGAGCGCCTCCGAGAGCCGTGCGATATGCTGGGTCACGTCGACCAGCGCGACCGCGAGATCGCGCGTCGCGTGCAGGATCGACAGGCCGAGCGTGCATACCAGCACGACCTGGCCGGCGCTGGCCTGTCCGGCGCCCCAGAGCCCGACGACCCACACCAGGAGGCCGAGGATCGCCGCGATCGTGACGAGCGCGTGAATGAGCCGGAGACGCTCGAGATAGAGCAGGCTGCGGCGGCGCGCGCCCATCTCGTTGCCGAGCGTGCCGTCGAAGCGCTCGAACTCGCGCGAGAGGCCGCCGAAGGATTTGACGAGCGACATGTTGCCCACGAGGTCGACGATCTCGCCGTCCACCACGGCGGCCTTCTCGGCGAAGTCGTGGTGCAGCGGCCGGCCGGCGGACGCGATCTTGAACATGGCGACGATCACGGCCGCGCACACGACCGCGAGCCCTGCCGCCATCGGGACGCTGACGCTGCCGATGAGCAGGATCGCGCAGAGCGCCGCCATGCAG
Organism: Hyphomicrobiales bacterium; assembly: GCA_903644085.1. Taxonomy (GTDB): domain Bacteria; phylum Pseudomonadota; class Alphaproteobacteria; order Rhizobiales; family Beijerinckiaceae; genus Enterovirga. Next base: position 1,982 of record CAHJXE010000003.1, on the reverse strand, counting down.
GGCGGCAGCACGTTCCACACGAACATGTTCTCGACGGTGAAGAACGCGTTCGAGGTCGCGGTCACCCGGCTCGCGAGCGTGCCCGGCTGCCGGTCCGCGAAATAGACCGGCGCGTGGCCGGTGAGATGCCGGAACAGGTCGCGCCGCAGGTCGCCCGTGACCGCCACGAAGGTGAAGCTCGCGACGAAGCTCGCGACGCGCCAGAGCAGGTTGTCGGCCGCGATCAGGCCTGCGAGCAGCGCCAACGCCGTCCAGACGGCCGGGTTCGGCGGTCCGGCCGCGAGCGCGTCGACCAGCGCCTTCACGCCGTACTGCGTCCCGACCGAGCACGCGACCGCGGTGACGACGGCCGCGAGGATGATCCCGTGCGAGATCGGCCGCATCTTGAGGTAGCGCACGAAGAACGACCAGGGACGACTCGCGTATCTGCAGAGGTCATCCATTGTCGATCATCCTGGCATCTCCGGGCCGGCCGGTAACGGGCCGCCGCGCCCAGACCAAGGGTGCGTCATGGGAACGTCGAGTCAAGCGCCCGGTTTCCGCGGGCGTGCCGGGATTCTCGCCTTGCCTTGCACGGAATTCAAGCATCCGGCGATACGCCGAGGTCATCGAGGTGTCTCCCGTGTCTCCGGCATCAGCGCGAAGACCGTCACGAAAGCGATAAAGCCCAGAATTGACAAACCCATGAACGCCGTCGCACTGCCGAAACGGTCCGCGAGGTACCCACCGATCGTCGTCGAGACGGCGCCCCCGAGCCCGAGCCCGGTACCCACGATCCCCTGCGCCAGGGCGAAGCGGCCCGAGCGGCGCGCGATATCCGCGATGGCGAGCGGCACCACCACGCCGAGCGCCGCCGCCGAGATCCCGTCGAAGACCTGCGCGGCCACGAGGAGCATGGGGTCGTGGACCAAGCTGAAGCACAGGCCGCGGATCGGCAGCGCGGCGAAACCGACGAGCAGGAGCGGCCGCCGGCCCCAGCTCTGCGCCCATTGGCCGACCGAAGGCGACAATGTCGCGACCATGACCTGCGGCACGATGAGGCAGGCGGCGATCAGCAGCGCCGCCGACCCGCTGGAGCGAAGGGTGAGCAGGCTTCCGACCAGCGGCAGCATGGCGGCGTTGGCGAGGTGGAACAGCACGACGCAGAGCGCCAGGATCAGGAGACGTCGCTCGCCGAGCAGGCGCCACCAATGGGTCGACGCGCCGCCCGCCCCTCTCTCCGTCCCGCCGCGGGCGAGCGCCGGGTCGATCTCGGCCGGCCGGATCAGGGTCAGCGCGTAGATGGCGGGTAGCATCAGGGCGGCGGTCACGAAGAAGACCGCCTGGTTCGACACGTAGGTGCCGCAGGCCCCCATGCCGGCCGCCGCGATGGCACTCCCGACCGACGCGAAGCTGGCGTTGCGGCCGAGCCGCGCGGCGATGCGCCCGTGGCCCACGAGGCCGAGGCTCATCGCGGTGATGGCGGGCGTCAGCGTGCAGCTCGCGGCCGAGTGCAGCAGCCATGCGAACAAGATGATCGGGAACAGCGACCCGAGTGCGAGCGCGACCGCGCTGAACCCGATCGCCACGATGGAGATCGCCGCCACGAGGCGCTTCGACGCGATCGCGTCGACGGCCGATCCCGCGGGGATCTGCCCGAACAGGCTGACGAGGCCGCCGAGCGTGAGGACGAGGCCGATATCGGTCTGCGTCCACCTCTCGGAGGTGAGGTAGACCGACACGAAAGGTCCGAAGCCCGTCTGGAGATTGGCGACGAAGAAGGTGAGGCCGTCGAGCCCGCGGAGGCTGGATCGAGAGGGTGCGCCGGCGGCCCTCGTGCGCGTCACGGCGCCGGTTTAGGACGCTGGCCGGACGCGTCGTCCGTCGGCGGTGATGCGGCTCCGGGCGTCGCGGCTCCGGGAGGCGGCGGGGTCACGGTGACGGGTGCGGCGGGCGGGACCGTGGTGGGCGGGACTGCGGCGGCAGGAGTAGGCGACGCGGGA
>CAHJXE010000002.1 GCA_903644085.1 Hyphomicrobiales bacterium | reverse complement strand
ACACTGGTTGATCCACCTGTTCGACGGGCGCGGCCGGGTCGTCCTCCAGATCACGTTGGGCGACGCCGTCGACCGATAGACGTGACGGGCTCGGGCGGTCAGCCTTTCCGACCGTCGATCATCTCCCGGACCAGCGCTGTCTCAGCCATTACCCGAACCTCGTCACGCCGGAGCCGAGACCGCCGGTCCGGGAGCCTCTCCGGGTCGTAGGCGGCAAGGGATGACGATGTCGAACTCCGGACCCCTCGCGCGAACGATGGGTATCGACCAGGAGATCGGCATGCCGCGGAACGCCTACCTCGCGACCTTCTCGTTAGCGGCCACCAGGCCCTTCGCGGTCCCGGACGACGTCGTAGGTCGGCGACGTGGGGACGACCGGTGCGAGGGCTGTCGACATCGACGGCCGTATGCCGGCCCGGCTCCGGCGACGGCGCGGACCGGCGCGAACTACGAAGCCGACGTTTGCGCGAAATACCGGCGAGAGCTCCTGATCCCGCTACCGACGACGCGGCCGTGTCCCGCGTTCGATGCGCTGGCATCATGTCCCTGATCGGAGACGTCACACCGACGTGACCCGAGGAGCGACGAGGCGTCTCTCGACCGGGTTACGCGACGCGGACCTCTCTTTGTGTCGGGTCTTACGCCGTCGTCGGGCTGATCCCCGCAACGCCTTCGGCGTCCTACTCTCCGTTACGGCCCTGCGGGTGCAGGTCGCCCACCGTCGTCTTCCAGGCCGCCACGAGGTCGCGCTGTTGCGACCCGGTGGAGAGAGACGATGTCGGTCAACCTCGGCACTTTCAAGAAGAACGGTTCCGCCTTCCAGGGCACGATCACGACCCTCGCGATCAAGGCGAAGCTCGACCTGATCCCGGTCGAGGGCGGGGGCGACAGCTCACCGGACTACCGCGTGCAGCATTCCGGCCGCGAGATCGGGGCGGCTTGGGTCCGCCGCGCCCGGAAGAGCGACGCCGAGTTCCTCAACGTGAGGGTCCAGGATCCCGCCCTCGGTCCTACCCCGGTCTACCTCGCTCTCGTCGAGAGCACCCGTGAGCCCGGCAACTGGGCCCTTCTCCTCAACGAGGCTCGCGACTGAGCCCGACCGGGGGCCGCCTCCCCGGCGGCCCTCCTCGCACCCGAGGAGATCCACATGTCAGCGTTCGTAGTCTCGAAGACCCACATCGACGTCGTCGTGTCCGGTGCCTCCGACGTCCTCCCGTCCCTCGCGTACCGACACGGTACCCCCGACCTCATCGGCCAGATCCTCTGGCGAGCCAACGTCCGGAGCGTCCTTCATCGATACCCTAGGATCGTCGCCACGGACGAGGCCCAGGTCTACGCCGACGCCGTCGCCGCATACCGGCACACCCGATACCTGGCGATCACGCCCGGGCAGCTCGCGAAGGCCCTCGATTGCCTCGACTACCAGTCCTGCGAGACCGACGATTGGCGGTCGACCCCGGCGCACGAGATCGTCGAGACGATCCGTGGCGCCATCCTTCAGGGCCTCCCCGGCTACGAAGCGGCACCCTGGGGCATCGAGCGGTCCCACATCGTCCGCGGCGCCCTCGCGACGGGGGGGCGCTGACGTGGCCCTCGGAACGCACCACGCTGTTATTGGCCGTTAAATTGAAATCCACGAAGGGCACAGGGTTAGCAAGGTCATCAATTACGCGAGCCCGGTCGCTTGGACTGTCTGAGTGACAACCGCGAGCGACGACGCTGACGCACGCGCTCGCCTCAACGCGACAGCGGTGCGATAAACATTTCCGTATTGGTGCCGCCACGCAATGTAAGCGCATCCGCCTCCCGGTTTTGAGTGGTGAGGAGCTCGGTTTGACTGAAGGGAAGAAGAGCTTCGATAACGTCCACAATCGCGAACTCTCGTCGCTGCTCTAAAATTCGAGCGACCTCTCGTTCGACTGGCCCAGGCAAGCTGACCTCTCTAGGTATGTGCGCATCCGCAGCTATGAATGCTTGGATCACACGCCAACCTTCATAGAACATCTGCATAAAGTCACCGTCGTGATGTAGCGGGCAGATCACGAGGTTCTTAGCGTCGTCCTTCCGAACCGCGTCAGATCGGCCTTGTCGAGTCGGAACGATGCCTATGCGGAGCCCTTCGGCACCTTCGAGTTGAGATGGATTGATCTTAACCGACGTCGCAGCCCATTTCTCGCTGTCTGAAAACCCTATGAAAAGATCGGTCTTCCAAAGACCTTTAATCGAGTTCGGGAGCGCAAGTCTGGTTCGCCTGTTTCTGAACGCGCCTGCGATCGAATTAAGATGCTTCTTCAATTTGACGGGCCTTCCTCTCTTACCATAGAGAAGGCTTGAGTTGTCTGTAAGGATGTCGTCCGCAGTCGCAATTAGCTGCTGAGACCCAGTCTTTTCTAAACCGAACAATATAGATTTTGGATCGTCCCCAGGCACGTTACAAAGCTTGGCAGCGTCGTTGATCCTTTCAAGCACTCTTGCGTCACCTTGATTCATTGCCTCGTGTACAGCATACTCGAAACAGATTCCACAATCGCCATCGCCAGCCTTATACAGCCGAGGTAGCATTTTCAATTTTACGTTCTCATAACCTCCCGCCTCTGCCACAACGTCAGCTTTGAGAGCGTATAGCGTACCCTTGAGTATTGGGCGCACTACGGCAGTTAAGGCGAGAACCTCGTCCTCGACAGGATTTAATTGTTGCTCTTCTTGAACTCTCATGATTTCACCAATCTATTTACGACGATAGCAGTAGATCGTTGGATCATAATTCGTCGCAGATGCTGAGAGGCGGTAGTGAAAACGCCTGGATCAGAGAACGACGAGGGAAGCGTCGGACGCGACCAACTCGCGACCGTAATTCATGAGCCGAGGCGTCGAGTCGCAGGGGCGTGAAACAGACCATTAGGCGGTTGTGCCTCACCATGGCGGCCGGATCATGAGGAGCGTCTATCGGAGACGCAAGAGTGTTCCAAGCCATCCTTAGGTTCGCCGGCTTCTCGCGCCCGGCACCGCCATCGATCCCAACGTCCGAGCTGCGGCGACGGTGGTCCGAGATGACGGACGACGAGCGTCGCCGTGTCAGGGCGCTCCAGCGGATCGAGGACGCTAAAAGCGCAGCCAGCCATCTCCCTGAGGTCTCGCGAGATCTCGAAGAGGCCCGACGCTACCCGTTCGCGATCCGCGGCGTCGCCGTCGGGCTCCGTCTCGTGAGCAACGCGTCCGGGCGGTATCGCGAGCAGCCCTACGACCGCGCCCGGATCGGAGAGGGTGCGTACGAGTACCTGAGGGCTCTCACGTACGCCGGCGGCCACCTTCACGTCGTGACCGACGGCGACGCCGACCGGCTCGCATACCTCAAGGCTTACCGCGCCGACGTGGAAGAGCGGGCGGTCACCGATCTCGACACCTGGGCCGCCGGCATCGTCGGGCACCGCAAGGCATGCGCGTTCGCGAAAAGGTCCGGCGATCCCGAACCGCTCCCGCTCGTCATCCCGCGACAAATCCGGGACGGCCTTGAAAAACGGGCTGCGGAGAAGGCCCGACATGCAGGTCGGTTCGGAGGCGCGACCTCAGGCGGCGTGAAGGCAGAGCCGGCACACCCGAAAGGTCCGACGCGGACCTGATCTTTCCCGAACGTCACACACGGAGTAAAAACCATGATCAGTGCGGAAGCGGATAGAGATAAGCCAGGCATAGGCCGTCACACGGGGCTCCCGCCCGGTGCCGACCTCAGGCACGCCCTCCGGTTCTCCGGAGCGCGTGCCGCAGGCCAGGGACTTCGCCCCGTGGACCCCGAGAGCAAGAGGACGCCCTGGTTCGGCATCCGCCTCTCGCAGGATCTCCGCGACGCCCTGGAGGCCCAGGCGTCGACAGAGCAGACCTCGGCGTCCTGCTACGTGCGGACGCTCCTCGCGGACCACCTTGCCGTCGAGGGCCCGAAAGACCGCGTCGACGGGCGCCGGTTCGTCGACGCGGACGTCGCGGCGGCTTGTCGTCTCATGGACGACGTCGGACGCCTGGTCCTGTCCGCCCGCGAGCTCGCGGCCGACGCGAGGCGCGACGGCGTACTCGGCGCGCTGGAGGCCGTCCACCTCCGCCTCGTCCGCCTCATCGAATCCGCGGAGGCCGTGAGACGCGCGGCACAGCGGCGACCCACGGCGGCCGGCGCGTCACACGACGAGGTGGCGGCATGAACCTCGGACGTCACACACGAAGGTCGGGCGACGCGCTCGTGTTCGACCTGTGGCTCGTGTTCTCCCGCGACGGCGGCGTACGCCTCGTGCGCGGCGAGCCCGGGCAGACTGCGGCCGAGCGCGCGATCAAGATCGAGGCGAGCCTTCCTCTCGCCCTGTGGCGGACGCCGATCCTGAAGGCGACGCTCACCGTCGACCCCGGGGAGACCCGAGACGTCATCGAGAGCCGGATCGCGGTCCTCGGCGATCAAGTCCGTGAGGTACTCGGCATGGACGTCGACCTTCGTGTCCTCGATCCCGAGGCGCCCTGAGATGGCGCCTAACGCCGATAAGGTGGCCGTCCTGCGGTGCGAGCCTCAGTGTCTCGCATGCGGGCGGACGCACACGCACATCGTCCGCCTGCAGCCTGACGAGCGGGATCCTCGCGGCCTCGCGACGACTATCGCGAAAGCCCGCGTCCAGGCCGAGCTCAAGGCCATCCGTTGCCAGTGCGGAGTGACCCTCGGCGAAGCGGCCGAGGCCCATCGCCGTCGCGCCGCGGGGACGCTTTCATGAGCGCGGCGATCTCATCACACGCCACGGGACGCCGGTCTCGCCCCGCCGTCATCCTCACCGAGCATCAGGTCACCGAGTACGTAATCCGCGGCCTCCGGGCCGAGGTGGAAGACGCCCGGGTCAGGCTCGCGAAAGCCCGGGCCCGGGTCGCGAGCAAGCGGTCCCGTCGCGACCTCGATTACGTCGCTGCATACGAGCGTCGCCTCGCGAACGCGTACCGGACCCTCGACGCCTTCCTCGTCCAGATCGGAGATCTTCGATGACCGTCCTTGCCGCCCTGATCGGGTTCGTTGTCGGCGTCGCGGTCGGGAAGGCATTGTCCCGCGACAGGGACGACGCCCCCGGGATCGACGACGGCCTGATCGCAGCGTCGTTGTTCGACCGGATGGGAGCCTAGCCGTGATTTCCGGGTCGATGCGGGGCAAAGGCGGCCGGGCCCTCAGCGCTCACTTGCTCAAGACGCACGAGAACGAGGAGGTCCGCGTCATCGCACCTCGCGGCATCGTCTCCCGTGGGGACCTCCATACGCAGCTTCGCGAGCTCGTCGCCGGCGCGGCCAGGCATCACACAGACAAAGCGATCTACCACGTTCACTTGGACCCGCCCGTCGTCGAGGGCATCGATCCGCAAGTCGTCCTCGCGGACTGGTGGGCCAAGTTCGAGCACGAGTTCAAGCTGACGTCTAACGCGTACGTGGGGGCGCAGCACTTCAAACATGGCCGGCACCACGAGCACCGCGTTTATTCGCTCGTTCGTCCCAACGGGCGGCTCGCAGACATGAGCCACGACTACGTGCGTCGCACGAAGATCAATGTCCTTGTCGATCACGCACACGGGCTCCCGCCGACCCCGACGCCCCACTCGCGGGCGGTCGCGCAGCAGCTCAAGAAGGATGGGTACCAAGCAGTCGTCGACTGGATGACCGACACCGGTCTCGTCGACCTCGCGATCCCGATAGCGAAAAGCACGCCGACCGAACGTCTCATCGAATCGCGAACCGGTATTCCTCTCGACGATCTCCGGGCCGCCGCCCTGGCCGCCTGGAGATCGTCGGACGACGGAGCGACCTTCCGGGCGGCCCTCTCGGATCGCGGTCTCGCGCTCGCTCAAGGCCGCGTGGGCCCCGTCGTCGTCGACAAGTCCGGGACCGCGCATTCCCTCACCCGCCTCGTCGGCGCAGCCTCCCGGGAAGCCGGACAGCGTATCGGGGCGGCGACCATCAGGGCCCGCGTCGAGGGCCTCACCCCTCCAATCCACGGAGACACAGATGTCGGAGATCGAAGTCTTGGCCGGCGAGGTCCGGGAGATGCGCAGGACGCTGGACGCACTCCTGGCGGCGCTCCAGCCTCAGGACGACCCGACGTCGGGCGGGGATCCCGTGGTCAATCTGACGGAAGCGCTGTGCGAGCTGGCCCAAGCCGTTCAGGCGCAGAACTCAGTTATCGGACTGGTGGGCATGGACGTAAAGGCCGTCCGGATCGTGCTCTCAGGGATGCCTCGCTCGCTCTTCGTCTCGGGGTCGGGCTCTCCGGCGTAGATTGGAGACACTTCCGGTCGCTTGAGCGTCTGGCGGACCGCCTGGAGTTCCTGGCCTCTCAAGCGCGAAAGCGGCCCACCGTTTGGGGGCTCACCGACATGTGGGGCGTCGGCATCCTAGACGGCAAGTAGCGCGTCCGCATCTCACGCCAGCCCGTCCATGCCACGCGTCCTCCCCGTCACCCGTGAGGGAGGACTTGCGACATGGACTTCGAGCGACTTGGCGAGAGCATCGGTTTCCAGCGGACGATGCGAAATCTGGAGGTCGCGGCCACCCGCGAGATCAATCGTGCGAACGCCACGATCACCGAGCTCGCGGCCCAGGTCGTCGCCGAGCGCCGTCGTCATGCCGCGGAGGTCGTCGAGCTCCAGCGCGTCATACGTGGCCTGCGGGGTGAGCCCGAGCCGCCAGTTGATCACGAGGCGGTCGCCCGGGCGGCCCGGGACGCGGTCCTACGGGAGCCTGTGCGCGAGACCAGATGGTGGGGTCTCCGTCGCATCCATTGGCGTCGCGAGGAGCACCGGACGGTAGCCGGTGCGCGGCGTGCGCGGGCCCGGGCGGCCGCGACAGCCTACACGGCGGCAAACCGATGATCGCGTAAAATTCGACATGAACGTTCAGGCTAAATGCAACTCCTGATCTGTACTTACGTCGTGGGCGAAACATAGTTCGGGGTTGTCATGATCGATAGATTGAAGCCTGGCCTCGTAGTCATGCTGCTTCCCCTTGGATTGGCGGCTTGCAATCCCTCCCAAGCCGAAGCTCCCCGCGAGGATCCGGTGAAAGGCGTGCAGAGGGTCATCGAGGTGACAAGCCGATCCTGGTGGCACCACTCGGATGGCGCCATGCAGTACAAGCTCCACTACGGAGCGAAGGCCCTGGCAGCTCTCAGTCCGTCACAGGCCGAGGACGGTCCGGAGTTCTCGGATTTCCAGATCAAGGAATGCAAGAAGGCCGACGGCTATCCGGCAGATCACATCAAATGCGACGTCAGCTACGTGTCCAGCTTGGGCGTGATGGGACAAAGGAAAGCGGACCACATGACGTTTCATGGTCGTTACAAGCCCGACGGGTGGCTTGAGATGGTCGATTAGGGAGAAAACGACATGAACAAGTCACGTTTAGCGTCCCTCGTCGGCGCTCTCATCTACGGCGGTTCCGCTCTGGCCGGCACCGTCGCCGGCACTCAGGACGGTCGCTATTGCGGCCCCGGCGGCGGCAACGACGCCATCATCGTCGAGAGTTCGGCCGACGAGGTCCCCTGGATCGGCATCGAGGGTCTCCAGTGCAACAGCCCCGTTCTCCGGACGGGTCGGATGCGCGCCAAGGAATGCTGGGCCAACGGACACCTCGCCGCGCCGATGAACGTGGCTTGGAGGTTCGCCGGCGACACGATCACGGTGGACGGGAAGGCTTACAAGGCCTGTCGGTTCCACTACCAATCGGACCTCAAGAAGCCGGCCAAGGCGACGCCGGCCGCGTTCACCCGCCAGTCCCCGCCACCACCGAAGGCTCTCCCGCCGGACGGCCTGTCGGCACAGGACTACCTGACCTGGATCTACGAGCCTTATCCCGACCACCGACCCAGCGTCGACGTCGAGGTGGCGGACGCCGACAAGCTTTATGGCAAGCGTCTGAGCAAGGAGTTCCGGGACGCGGTCGCGTACGCCCGCGCCGGGAACGGGCCGGGAGGCCTGAGCGGCGACCCCTTCGTGAACGCGGTCGAGTGGGATATCCGCGATCTCCACATCCTGACCGTGCCGAAGGGAGACGATCTCGTCGAAGGTGTCGTCTCCTTTAAGAACATGAGCCGGCGCGACCCGAAGGTCGAAACCGTCAAGCTGGACCTTGTGAAGCAGGGTGCCGGATGGCGGATCGACGAGATCCGCTTCCCGGACGGGCGCCTCTACAGCCAGTCCCTCGCCACCCGTTGAGCGTAGCGGATCGAGCTTAGGTAGGGATGACGCGCATCACCGTCGAGGCCGGTCAGAGCCGCCCGCGCACGTACCCCACGCTGACCGCGGCGCGAGCACGGACGACCATGACCGCCAGGATCTCGATGGCGCGCGCAAGGTCGCCGTCCGTCGTCGCGAGGATCTCGGCGACGAGGTCGACGGCATCGTCCGGGACGACCGGTTCGGGTCGCGCGGGCGTCACGTGACCGGCTCGGGCCACGCGACGAGGACGTGCTCCTGTCCGAGCATCGTCGCCGCGACGACGTCGTGGCGACCGTCGAGGACGACGAAGCGGTCGCCGCGCCACTCCCCGCGAGGGCATGGCCAGGGCTGGTGGTCGCCGAGCTGCAGGCGGCGCTGGTACGCCCGGTCGACGTCGCCGACGGCCATGCGGGCGCGGCACCCGAGCATCAGGTCGTCGACATGGACATAGCCGGTGACGACGCGCTGCCCGGGCGGCACGGAGAGCGAGCGGTCCTCGGCGTGGACTATCGGGCTCACGCGGACCTCTCGATCTTCGACGCCGCGGGCGTCAGGGCGGACACCAGGATCGTGCCGGCCAGCATGGCGATGACGTAGATGCCGATGGCGGCCACGACGCCGAGGACGGCGCGGCCGAGGACCGAGCGGCAGACGGCGCCGACGCGGGTCAGGGGACCGGCGCGGGCCGGGACACGCCAGGCCGGGATGGCCACGGCCGTGAGCGCCGCGAGGACGAGGAGCAGCGGCAGATGCAAGATCGGGAACGCCAGCGAGATGCCCATCGTCAGTTCCTTCGAGGTCTACGGTTGAGGGCGTCGGCGTGGTCGTAGACGATGTCGCCGTGCCGTTTCACGGACCGGCCCAGGTCGCAGATCGCGTCCTTGAGCTCGCCCATGGCGGCGCGGTCGTCGCCGTGGAGGCGGACGACCATGGGTCGCGGCCCGAGGGCGGCTTGTTCGATCCCGAGCGGCGTCGCGTCCTTCTTCTGCGCGCCGTTCTTGATCAGCGCGCCGACGAGCGCGCCCACGACGGCGGCGCCCGCGGTCAGCGCCTCCTTGTTGTCCACCACCCAGTCCCAGGCGATCACGGGGACACCTCCCAGGGCATCTCCGCCGCAGGAGAGGCGTCCATCATGGCCCGCACCCGCGCGGCGATGGCGGCGTCCTTGCCGGCCCGCATCGTCGACCGGAACTCGAAGACGGCGATCACGAAGTAGGCGCCGACGCCGGTCGACTGCGGCCAGGTAGGCTGAACGAACAGGAGGGCGACGTACGTCCAGAGGCCCGCCCCGAGCGCGGCGGTGACGGCACGCAGCAGCGGCGTCCGCTGCCAATGCCCGTTGACCAACAGGGCCGTCATGCGGACCGCCGCGATGGCGGCGATGGCGACGGCCCACGCACCCTCCGGCATGACGGCGGCCATCCTGTCGAACGAGTGCGACAGGGTGAACGTCTGCCCGGGCAACGCGAGCGCGGCCGCGAAGGCCGCGGCGACCCAGGCGCCCAGCCACTCGACCTCGCGCGAGGGGGTGTAGACGGTCTTCACGACCCGGACGCGCCTCACGGAAGCACCTCGGCTTCGAGCCTGCGGACCGCGTCGAGCTTGCCCCGGCAGTCACGCCCGGCCTCGACGACGTCGAGCGTCCAGTCCGCGACCCCGGCCTGTGTCCGTGGCTTCGGCGGCGGCGGCGGTTCGACGGCGCACGCGAGCAGCGACGCCGGCACTCGGGGCGCGGAAGTCGTCTGGCAACCGGCGAGGACGGCCACGAGCAGGGCGACGGCGACGATCCTCACCGAGGCGCCCTCCCGATATGATCCAATGTGTCGTCGAGCACCGGCGCGACGGGACCGTCGTCCTCCGGGCGCACGCGGACGATACGAAGATGTGCCGGCCGGTCGGCCAGCGCGCGGGCGACGGCGGACGCTCGGTCCGCTTCGAGGGCCGCGACGGCCAAGGCGTGGGAGGTCCGCTCGGAAGCGAGCGACGTCTCGGCGGTCTCGGCCCTCGCCCTAAAATCCCGGACCTCGGCGTCTCGTGAGGCCTCGCGGGATCCCGCGACGTACGCGCCGAGAAGCGCGCCGACCGCGACGACACCGAATCCCGCCCAGCGCCCGAGGTACAGCGTCGCGACCACGCCGACGACGACCAGGACGGCGACGACGCCGACCGGCCCGAGCCAGCCGAGGAACAGGGACGCGAGCGAGGTCATTGTGCGAGGCCCTGCAGGCACAGGGCGCGTTCTTGCTCGCGCCGCCGGGTCAACCCCGTCATGACGACCCCGGCGGCGCGGTTCCACTTGAGCATCGCGTCGCAGGACGAACGACCTTCGCCGGCATTCCAGAGACGAGCGACGGACGACTTGCAGAACGCGCCCGTGCCGACGTTGTACGAGAGCGAGAGGAAGGCCGAGTAGGTCGTGTCGGGCAGCGGGCGGGTGATGCATCCTTCCATGCCGGTCGCGAAGCTCTCCAGCGACGCGGCCAGCATCGCCTTGCACTGGGCGAGGGTGAACCTCTCGCCTCTCGTGACGCCCTCCGTCTCGCCGTAACAGGCGGTCCAGGGCTCGCGGCCGGTCGCCGGATCGGGGTAGGCGTTCAGGCGCAGGCCTTCAAACCCGGCGACGCAAGTGACACAGGCCGCCGCGAGCGCCGAGTTGCGCCGCATGCGTGAGCCGGACGGTCGAGGGGCGACCGGCGTCGCGACGGGTACGGGAGCCGCCGCGGCCGGGCGGCGAAGAAGGCGGGCGAGGAACGTCACCGGTCGCCCTCCGGCGCGGGCCCGGATACCGCCGTCTGCGCGACTAGGCGGGAGACGGCGGACGCCAGCGAGACCGCGGACGCGATTGCGACGAAGGTCCCCCGCGGGATCGGCGGGTCGCTGGACAGAAGGTTGACGCCGACCTCGGCGGCACCGAGGGCGGCGGAAAGGAGGCCGAGGCGGATCGACCAAGCGTGCTTCAGCACGCGGCGCCAGTTGTCGACGAGTCTCATGGCCCGAGACGACCACCGGCCCCGTGGCCGGTTCTAGGTCACGGGGTCATCAGGTGCAGGTCGGTGGAAGAACGCTCGCCAGGTCGCTCGCCAGGACGTCCACAAGGACCAGCAGGCGAACGGCAGGACGACGATGGCGACCGTCCAGTCGAGAGGCGGCGGCAGGACGACCCATGCGATCATGCCGGACGTGACGACGCGGTCGACGCTGCCGGTGTCGTACGCCACCCCACGCGCGAGGATCGCCACGATCAAGATCTGGTGCCAGGCGTCGAGGCCGACGTCGGGCCACGTGAGGGCGATGAAGGTTTCCATGGCGTCAAGCTTCCCTCTCTCGCGTTGCCGGTTCCAGGTCACGGGCGCGCCGAAGGGCTTTGCGGTTCCCCGCCCGGGGGTCGCCTTGTTCACGGGCCCGCTGGATCGTCATGTTGACCGTGCCGCGCTTGAGACCCGTCACGAGCGCGATGTCCGCGAGGTCCATTCCTTCGGCCCACGCCGCCAGGATGTCCTCCCGACGGTCCGAGGTGACGACCGTACCGGGCGGAGGCGAGGCCTTGCGCTTGCGCCGCGTGATCTTGGCCCGGCTCAGCGCGCACCTGATGTAGATTGGGGTCGCCCCCGTCGCGGCCGCGATGGCCGCGCGGTCGCGGATGCCGCCCTTCCACAACGCCACGACGTGCTCGGCTTGCGTCATCAGTGAAGATCCTTCCGGATCGACGAGAGGCTCTCGGGCGGCCTGGCGCGCGCCAGGCGGACGTCCCGCCATGCGTGGATCCAGGTCGTGACGAGGTGGCTCGTCACGGAGGCGACGACCACGACGGCCAGGAAATCCCAGGGGCCGATCATCGGTCGTGACCGCGACGCGGCAGAACGGTCCTCACCGTGCCGTTCACGACGACCAAGCCGACGCCATCGACCGTCGCGCCGATCCCGCCGCATCGGATGACGACGCCTCCGAAATACGCGAGCCGGGCTCGGATCGCGCGAACGGGGATCTCGCAGCTCCGGAAGACCGCGAGGATCTCCTTGTCGCTCACGTCGTCATAAGTCTCGGCCAGGTCGCACCCCCATAGTCCGGTACGCTCGGCATATCGGCGGATGGCGTGCGTCGTGACGTGAGCGCGGTAGCCGCCGGACCTGTCCCGTATGACGTCGACCGGCACCGGCGAGATCGCGACGGCGTCGCTCATGCGGCCCTCTTCCTCTTCACGTGCGCGCGCGTGAGGGAGGCCGCCCGCCGCCTCCCCTCGACCGCGAGCAGCAGCAGGACGGCGTCGACCTCGTCTCCGGAGAGGCCGTCCGGGACGAGCCCGTACGCGACCGCCTGACGGGCGGCGTCGACCTTGCTCAGCGACCCGTCGCCGAGGACGACCTTGCGGACCTCGACGGCGCTCATGGTCACGAGCTCGGCCCGGTGCCGAGCGGCGACTATCGATGCGACGGCCAGGTAACCCCTCAGGAGCTCGGTCCCCGCGCCGCGGCCCGTGTCACGCTCGACGGCGAAGACGGTGGGGGAGATGTCGTGGGCCAGCGAGGAGATCGAGAACAGGGCGGCGTCGAGGAGCGCACCGTTCGATGGCGGGCTCTTGAGCCCAATGCGGGCGACGGCCCGGAAGTCGACGGCACGCGTCGCGAAGACACCGTCCACGCGCCAGGCGGCGCCGGCCAGGGTGGCGAGGTCGAGCGCGAGGATGCGGGGGCCGGAAAACGAATCGGGCATCCAAGAAGCCTGACCCCGCACGCGGCGAGGGACACCTGGACAGGCCGAAGTCGTCCCCCTCGCGGTCAGCCGACGGCATGTCAGGTCAAGAAATCGTACGCGTGAGCCATGTTTTTCATGGAGACCGTCGAACCGCCCGGTGGACCTCCATGGGGCAACACATGCGTCTGGCGCATACCTCCGGCCAGAGGCGTCGTCGCAACCATGCCCCCGTAAAATCGCCTGGAGGCATCCTACGACCCGTCGAGCCCTCGCGACCAAAAATGACGTGCTCGCGAAAGGTCATGGAGAAACCATGGCTGGAAACGATTTCTCATGGAGGCCGACCCCCAGGGGGTACCCCCTCCCGGCGTCGGCAGGGCCTTCGAGCCCTTTGACCGCCCCCGGTAAGTGTTTGGGACAGCTCTGGAATTATGCGTCGGCCAGGGGCAGCCTTGCCGGTCGCCGGTTCGGGTAGGGGTACTCCGGGCGTCGGCGGGCTCAGGTCCGGGGATCGCGCCAGGTGCGTCCAGAACACCGTCACATCGACATGCCGCTCTCCGGGAGACGGTACGTCGGCCCGGATGCGCTCGCCCGCCTCCGGCTACCTCCCGCGTCGGACGAGATCGCCAGGGTCCGGGACCGGATCCTGACGTCGGCATACTTGGCCGGCATGGTCGACCGCCGGGTCTCCTATTCCCGCAACCGCGCTTGGTACGCGGGGCGAGAGCGCTACGAGGGCGAGGGCTTCACCTACCGCAACGTCACTGGCCTCGTGGACCACCTCGTCGCCGAGACACCGTGGTTGACTGGACTACGGGCCCGCCAGGGTGCCCACCTGACGACCGGGTTGCAGAGCACGTTCACGGCGACGCCCGAGCTCATGGACGCCATGTCCGGCGTCCGAACTCGGTACGGCCTCCCGGACAACGGGCTCGTCGTCTTGCGGAACGGAGACGGGTGCGACGTCGACTATCGGGACACCCAGCGGACCGACCGGATGCGGGCGGAGGTTCTCCGCATCAACTCCCACCTGCGGCGCCAGCAGGTCCAGATCCCGGGCGCGCAGGTCCGCGGCGATCACCTCGTGATGCAGGGGACGAGGGGCGAGGTCGTTGTCACTCCCCACGACGCGGGCGTACGCCGCATATTCAACCGCGGCTCGTGGACCATGGGAGGCCGACTGTACGGATGGTGGCAGGCGGTCCCGAAGTCCTACCGGTCTCAGATGCTACTTGACGGGTCTCCCGTGGCCGAGCCCGATTTCGAGAGCCTTCACGCCTTCATCGTCTACGCGAGGGCTGGGCTGCGGTTCGAGGGCGACGCGTACGATGTCGGCGGGGGCATCCATCGCGATCACGCCAAGGCCGCATTCGTCATCGGCATCAACGCGGAGACGGACCGCGCGGCACTCGGGGCCTTGGTCGAGAAGCTCGGATGCGAATGGGGATACGCAAGGGAGGTCTACGAAGCCGTGAAGGCGCGCCACGCTCCGGTCGCGTCTTCGTTCGGAGCGGACGAGGGCGTCCGCCTCATGGCTATCGACGGCCGTATCGCGACGCGGGTGCTGCTTGAGTGCGAGGCCCGCGCGATGCCGGTTCTCCCAGTGCACGATTCGTTCGTCGCGAAGGCGTCCGACGAGGCCGAGATGGGGTCCATCATGACCTCGAAATGCGAGGACGAGTTTAACGGAATTTCCTCTTGTCGGGTAAGGACTTACCTCAATCGCGACTTACATATGGTATTCGGTGCGCCTTCCGCCCTCTCTTCCTGCCCTCTCGGACACCTCGGCTCTCCTGTCCCGGACACCCTTCCTTGCAATGGTGAAACCGAGGTCCTGTCACTTGTCGTCCCGCCGGTGGCTTGCCTAGACACCCCGCCCTGCCCCGAGGACCGGTTCGAACGCACATCAGCCCATTCGTCCGAGGTCAGCCCCGGAGGTGCCCACAAGCCCGTCAGGCCACGCAAGCCCCGACGTGGGCGTCAGCTCGTCGACGTCGCGACGATGCCCCTGCCTTCGCCGCGAGCGTTCGTCAGGCCCGGCGACCTGGCGCGGTACGAGACCCGATGCCGTGAGGTTCTCGTCGAACTCGTCGCGGGCGGGTGCTCGGTCACGGAGGCGATCAGGTGCTGGCGACAGTCGTGGGAGATCGAGTTATTCGCCTCCGATTTCGCGAGGCGAAAGGCGGGTCTGATCGCCTGATCGCCTTGTCCCGTACCGACCCGGCCGGTATGATGTAAGCTTCTCCGGACCTGGAGAACGATGTACCCCATCGTAGACGCCCGTCGCGGTCTCCCGTGGCGGGCGTCGTCGTATCCGGACCCCGTCGTCGTGACCTGTCCCCGGCCACGCGATCCGCGTCATCGTCGCCCGCATGCCCGGCTTCGACGTCAAGACGCTTTCCGACCTCAGCGACCAACTCAAGGCCTGGGAGGCCGCCTTCATCGGTCCGTCGACCCACAAGCGGTTCGAGCGGGCGGCGACATGGACCGTGGACGAGATCGTGAAGGGCATCGCGGTCGGCATGCGCGAGGCCATGGGCGAAGCCCTCGACAACCCCACCCCGTGGACGGCGAGGGCGTTCCAGTACACCCGTAGCTTGGGGAAGGCGAAGACCCTCGCGGACGGGGTCGCGTCCGACGTCTACGCGTTGCCCGACCAGAGCATCGTCCTCAAGTACCTCATGGGAGAGACCGGCGAGAACGAACGTCTCCCCGGCGACGTCGGGCCGGCCCGCGACAAGATCCTGATCCCGAACTTCAAGAACCTCGCCCACGCCCGGGGTGTCCGCGCGAACTCCTATGGCAACCTGCCGTCCGGCGCCCTCGCGTCCATCGCCCGTGACGCCGAGACGTACACGAGGTCGACACCGTCGCGGTGGGGCGTCTGGAAAGGCATGATCAACGTGAAGGGCTCGCCCGTCCTCGCCTACATCGCCAGGCCGCCACGTGTCCGGGCCAGGGTCGGCGGCACCACCGTGTTCGCCTCGCAGAGGGGTCAGCGGGCGGTCCCGTACACGGTCAACTCGGACCTGCCTCGGATCCTCTTCTTCGCCGTCGACCGGGCGAGGTACACGCCCGTCCTCCAGCCCTATTGGGTCCGCCTCCAGGAGGAGGGTATCAAGAGGATCCCGGGCATCATGGCGGCAGAGCTCGCGGACGCGGTCGCCTACCAGGCCCGACAGGGCCGCATGCGTTGACCGCCTACCCCGACACCGAGTCGCAGGTCGTACACCTGAACTCGGTGTCCATCGCGGTCCGGCCCTCCTTGGCCACCCTGAACCCAGGGGAGACCGATCCCACCGAGAACCCTACGTCGTGGGTCGCCGCCCAACCGTCGTTCTCCGACACGTGCGCCACGCCCTCCGTCCTACATCGAGGACATCGAAGCTTTATCGTGTAGAGGTCTCGGGCGGTCATGGGGCTGCCTGTCGTCGGGACCAACATACCGACAAGTCCGGGGGAAAACCGCCACCGAAAGTTGCGGATCGGTCCACGCCCCTTGTAGCCTCCCGGCAACGACAAGGGAGGACGCGGTGCGGGTCAGACGTCCCGGGAACAAGTTGGAACCTTGGGAGGCCGGCATGGTCAAGGCCTTGCTGGACCGCGGCGGCCGGACGGACCAGGACATCCTAGCCTACTTCACGCGTCCGACGCGGTCGGTGAACCATCGTGCCATCATCGAGATCAGGACGGGCACGAAGCACACGGCCGTGCCCGCCGCCTCCCAGGACGACCTGTCGGCGTTCCTGGCCTCCTGGCCCGAGATCGACCACACGACCGGGTTGAGCCTCCGCGGCGACGAGCTCCTCATCAAGGCCCGCGAGGCGATGATCGCGGCGGTTCATACGTTCAACGGCGCCGGCCTCCATTTCCGGGCGGAGCTCTTCATCGTGACGGCCGTCATCGCGTGGACCTACCTCCATCACGCCTTCTACAAACGCGAGGGCGTCGATTACCGGTACCGTCAGTCAGATCCCGAGGCGGACAAGACCGAGCGGGGCGCAGAGCGCTATTGGGAGCTCGGCAAGTGCGTTCGCTCGAACAGGTGCCCTCTCGACAAGGCGGTCAAGTCGAACCTGGAATTCGTCCTGGGGCTTCGGCACGAAATCGAGCACAGGTCTACCAACCGGATCGACGACGCCGTCTCGGCGCAGCTCCAGTCGTGCGCCATCAACTTCAACGACGCGATCAAGGGTCACTTCGGGGAGCAGTTCGGGCTGGAAAGACGCCTGCCCATCGCCCTGCAGTTCGTCACCTTCAGCCCGGACCATCAGGAGATCCTCAAACGCGCCGGAGGCTTGCCACCGAACGTCTCCGCGATGATGGACGCGTTCCACGACCATCTGTCCGAGGAAGAGGCCAAGGACACCAGGTTCGCCTTCCGCGTCGCCTTGGTCCCGATCACGGTGAACCGCGTCAACCAAGCCGACGTCGCCTACAGGCTGGTGCAGCCGGGCTCGGACGACGCGAAACAGGTCGCGGACCTCATCCTGAAGGAGACCGAGAAGAAGAAGTGGTTGCCCGGGCAGATCGTGACGAAGATGCACCGGGAGGGCTACCGATCCTTCAACACCGCCCATCACACACGCCTTTGGCAAAGCATGGACGCCCGCAACCCCGGCAAGGGTTTCGGTGTCTCCGTGTACGGCAAGGGGCAAGGCGACTGGGCTTGGTACGACCGATGGGTGGACGTCGTTCGAACCCATTGTGAGCAGAACGCGTCTCGATACGGCAAGCCGGTATCGAACGACGGTCCGCCACCGGCACCGCGTTACCGACCGGGACCGCCACCGGCTCCACCACCTCCGAAAGCGGTATAGCCGCCCAAACCTACATCGACTTGTGCCACACCGGGCCGAGGCGGACCTTCTCGCATCCGAGGAGGTCACCATGCGGAAGAACGAGAGGCTCCTGGCGTTCGTACAACCGGTGCGAACCGGCGACGGCTACACCGTCCACCTGCGGAAGGCCGGCGACATGTCGCTCGTCTACACGGTCGCGACGGACGACCTCGCCTACGCCGGCGTCCTCGCAGGCAAGGTCAACGAGGCCGCGACCTACGACACCGTCGACGAGACAGCGTCGTGAAGGCCGTCCGCTTCGAGAGCCAGAACGGCGACCTCGGTCCACCTCCCGACGACGACGGCCGTAACTGCGGCAGCCTGCCGTGCCGTCACGTCCTCATCCCGTGGACGCTCGCGCACGGGGTGCAGACCATAGCCCGCGCCGTCATGACGTTCTGGACGCCATCGCCGGAAGAGCTCGCCGCCCTCAACGCAGGTAGACCGCTCGGCCTCATGGTCGTCGGGGGCCACCCGCCCGTCACCTTGTTCGTCGACAGGGTCGGCGCCCACGCCGGCGAGATCACCGGCGAGGCGGTCGAGACGAGAGATCCCTCGGTCTACCCATGCACGGCCTCGGACGCCGCATGGCGCCGCAAGCATGCGGTCGCCGGGATCATCGAAGAGGCCGTCGCCGGCGCGGAGATGTCCCGGAACAAGGACGTCTCCGTCCGGGACAGGGGTCGGAAAGGGCGGGACAGGGACGGACCATCATGATTGGCCTACCAGGTCGACCCTCAAGCTGGAGGCGCGTCAGAACGTTCGGTGGTAGGAGAGGCGATGGCACAAATTTTCATCGGCACCACTCTCAGGGACCCGCACGGGAAGGATAAGACGGGCTTGCTGTACACCGTGGCCTTCGACGGCGGCGAGGTGGGGATTTCCATCTCGGACATGCCACCCGTTGCCCTCGCCACGCACAAGGACGACATCCCTGCGTTTCTGCGTTCGCTAGCCAAGGCAACTCTCGAAGCGCTGTCCGATCCCGCGACGATACATTGGAACCCTGCTCCATCCGACCGCGGTTAGGTAGCGTCGTAGGAAGGATGACAGGTACCCGTCTGGCTATCGGTCACTTCCCCCCGACGAATCGTTCGGTGAACTCGGAACGTCGTCGGTCGAACTCCTTGAACTGAGGCAGGAAGGTCGGACCGTCGTATCGACCCGCGCAGATGTCGTCGGCCAGCTTCTCGGCGAAGGCGCGGTACTCGTCCGTGAACGGTTCAATCTCACGCTTGAACACGTCGGCCATCCACTCGGCGTCCTCGTCCCGCTCGGCGTCCCGGATGTACCGATGTACGTAGTCGAGCGACTTGGTCTCCACGTCTACGAAGTCCTTGTAGAGCAGCCGGTAGACATTGAGCGCGCCCGTGTCACCGTGCCCCACATGGAACGCCGCTTCCCCGAGATTGACGAGCGACCCGTAAGTCAGGATCGCCTGATAGAAGCGACCTCGCGCCCTGCTCTTCAAGCCGCCTTCTCCCAGATCCTCGAACGACGGATGGTCGGTCGTGTAGTGCGCCCATGGCGACGTGTCGGCGAAGTCGTCGATCACCTGACCGATCACGATCCACTGGAGCTGGTTCACGCACAAGCGCAGGCACTGCGCCCTTTGCTCCTGCCAGGTAGACCGCGAGGCGAGTTCGTTAAGGCAGAACCGGTACCCGTCCCGCCAGACGTCCAACGTCGTTCGACCTTGGCCGCCGATCACCTGAGACATCTGCAACCTCGTCGAGATGTCCAGGATGCTCGGAGGGTCGTCGAGGTCCGACTGCGCCAAAGCGAGCAGATCTGCGGCCGAGAGCTTGAGCTTGAAGGTGCTCCTCACGAACGCTCTGAACTTCGACAACGGTCATCCTCCCCGAGCTTCGATGATAGTCGCGTTCCCGGTCGCTTGTCGCGCCGTGACCTAGAACCGGCCACGGCGACCAAGCCACCCTCACCGTCATCGCGATACCGACGCCTACGCCGACAGGCACGGGCACCAGGGGCGACGGCCATGTGAGCGTGACGGATGCGACGAGGCGGCGACGACAGGCTGGGCGGGGCGTCCAGGAACCGGATGGCGACGCCCGCGCACCGTCCCGAGGGCGCCGGGGCCGTCCGAGACCCCCACCCCACCCCGATGGGGACCCCACGAGGGGGCGATGGCGTGCGGGGAGGCGTTCGCCCCCGACCGCTCGATACTTGCGAAAAATCGCGGACACACCCGGCATTCGACATTCGGTCCGGGGCCAACCCGTTGACCGACAACGAAAACGACGACGCCGGAATGTCGGGTCGCGACCGTGGCTGACGACGGCCTCCCAGCGGACGTCCCCGTCGGGCGCGTCGTCAGCCTGACCGACCTCGCGGACCTCACCGGCTACCACCGCGGCACCATCTCCGACTGGATCACGAAGAAGCGGATGCCCGTCGTCCGGGGCGGTCGCCACGGCGTCGAGTACCAGATCTCGGTGCGCGAGTTCGTCGAGTGGCGCGAGAAGCAGGCCTCCGCCGAGAGCGCGTTGAAGGCCACCTCGGAAGGCGCCTTCCAGTTCATGGGGATCACCGACAGCTACAAGGCGATCATGGCGCGCGCCAAGTGGGTGTCCATGGGCGAAAGCGAGCGCGCGCTCGTCCACCGCGCCCCGATGCAGGCGGCGATGGAACGTGCGTTCGGCCTCGTGCGGCAAGCCGTGATGGCCGTCCCCGACCGGATCGCCCGCGACATGGCGGGCTTTCCCCCGGACCGGGTCGCCGCATGGCGACGCCAGGCACGCGACTATTGCATGGAGGCCCTCGCCGATGCGGCGAACGCCATCCGTCAGGCGGCGGAGGCGGCCGCGTCCGAGGAGGAGAGGACGTCGCCCAAACCCGTCGCCCCCGATACGGCGGCTCGCGACACCGCCTGACCATGACCGAACTCGTCCTCCCGCCGGTCCCGGTCGGCGACCCGCTCGTCGACGAGGCCTACCAGGATCTGACCGCCCTCGGGTTCGTCCTGTTCGAGGCCGGTATCGTGACGGCGGCACACAACCTCGTGCCGAACGCCCCGGTCGACATCCCGGGGTGGGCCCGCGAGATGCTCCGCATGCCGGCCGCGCAGTCGCAACGGTCCGGGCCTCTCATCATGTCGCCGCTCCAGGCCGCCATCGCCCGCCTATGGGCGACGAAGCGCCGGGTCACGTTCCTCAAGCCGCCCCGCTTCGGGTCGACGCTCATCATGGTGGTCGGGCTCATCTACCACGCCGGCCACCTCGGCGTTGACGTCCTGTTCTACGAGCGGACCCAGGGTGACGCGCAGGACTTCCACGACAAGAAGCTTTACCCGATCCTGTTGGAGAGCCCCGACGTCGCTCACCTGATCCGTCCGGACACGCGGTCCGGCGTGCAGGACGCGTGGTCGGACCGGATCCTGACGACGGGAGCCTCGATCCAGCTCCGCAGCGTCACGACCAACGGGTCGATGCGGGGCATCAAGGGGCTGTTCATCGGCGTCGACGAGCCGTCGTCCAAGGAATACCAGGAGGGCACGACGGGCGAGAAGGGCGAGGGGTCGAAGCTGGCGCTCATCCTGAAGCGAGCCCAGGAGTTCTTCGACCCGATCGTCTACGTGGCCGGCACCCCGACCGTCGTCGGCGCGTGCCTGACGTCCGAGGAATGGGAGAAGGGCGACCAGAGCCTCTTCATGATGAGGTCTCCGTGCTGCCCGGACGAGCCGCAGGAGTTCCACGACGACATCCAACAGGTCGAGGGCCGGCACGTCCGTCTCGGCAAGGGCCTCAGGTACACGTGCGACGAGGTCACGGGACGTCCGGACGACGCATGGTACGAGTGCGCCCATTGCGGCGGCGCCATCGAGGAGACCTCCAAGGTCGACATGATGGAGACGGGCGTCCTCGTCCCGCAGAACCCGAAACCGTCCGACCCGGACCATGCGTCGATCTGGGCGTGGGCGGCGTACTCGACGGACCCGCAGTCGACGTGGCTCCACATCGCCCGGGACGACGTGGCGCAGCGGAAGGATCCCGAGCAGCGTCAGCCCTTCATGAACCTGACGCGGGCGCGACCTTGGAAGGTCGAGGGGGTCGGGACGCTCGACCCCCACAAACTGTCCGAGCGCGCCGAGGATCTCGCGGGTTTCGTCCCGGACGCGGCGCTCGGCCTCTACAAGGGGATCGACACTCAGGAGGGCGGGCGGAACGGCCTGCCCCGCCACGAGATCTATACCGTCGCCTACGGCCCCGGCGAGGAGTCGTGGATCCTCGACCGGACCGTGATCGACGGCGTCGAGGGCGTCACCGCCGACGGCGAGGTCGTGCAGGAGCAGATCGAGCCGTTCTCACCCGACGCCGCCCGGGCGGTGTGGACGGCGCTCGACCGCGAGTGGCGAAAGGCGGACGGCACCGTCGTTAAGACGGAGATGGTCGCCGTCGACGTCGGCTACGACATGAACCGCGCGTTGGCGTTCTGCCATCACCGGGAGAGCCGCAGGCGTAAGGTCGTCCCCGTCAAGGGACGTCGCGAGAGCCACGGATCCCGCCTGCCCGTCATCACCAGGCGCCCGTCCGTCAGCAAGTCGGGCTTCGAGTTCCAGCCCCTCGGCACCCAATCGGCGAAGGACACGATCTTCCGCCGCCTCGGGTACAGACCCGGCGCCGCGGAGAGCGTCCACTTCTCGTCGACGTTGCCGATGGAGGTGTACGAGCAGCTCACGGCCGAGACGCTCCACGTCGACGAGAAGGGTCGGACGTGGTGGGACGTCCTCAAGCCGGGCACGTCCAACGAGGCGCTCGACTGCATCGTCTACGCCTACGCGGCCCTGTGCCTCCACAAGGCAAAATCCCGTCGCGTGCGGGAGGCGGTGGCCATCCGGCTGGAGGCGCCCGCCTCCGCACCCACCTCGTCCGCCGAGCCCGTGGCCTTGAACGAGCCACGCCCGCCGTCGTCACCTGCGGACGGTGGGGCGCGTGCCGTCGCGTCGGTTCCCGCACGCCCGGGCGTGAGGGTGCTCTCCGGCGTCCGGACGATCACGCCTGACGCCGTCGTCGAGGCCGTCCCGGCCAAGCGTCGCCGATACGGCGCCATCGGATCGGGAGCGCGTGGGGGATGACGATGCCGGGCTTCAATCCGTTCGCCGAGTACACCGAGGTCGAATGCGTCTCGACCATATCGTTCCTCGCGGCGCAGCTCGGCGCCAACGCCTCGGCGGTCAACACGCCGACAGGGGGCGCCCAGATCCGCGCCGACAAGGAGACGGAACGCAAGATCTATCTCCTACGCTGCCGGCTGGCGGAGCTCCGCGGCCTGGCCGCGCCGGTCGCTCCCACGTCGATGATCCCGCGCCGGACCATCGGCACGGTCAGGGTCGAGTTCGACGCAGGGTACGGGTGCTGAGATGGCGCGATCCCATTCGACGGCCGGTCTCCTCGCACGCGCCTTCGACGCCGCGATGCGTGCCGGATCCGCCGCGCGCGTGCGCTTCGCCGGACCGGGCGACCCGTTCGCCGGGGAGCGGGGCGGACGACGCGTCCAGCCCGCATACCACGCCGCGGGGAACGGGCCCTCGATCCCGCAGGTCACCGACCTGGGGCCGTTCGACGGCGTCCGGTTCATGCGTCCGTGCCAGCGTCTCGTGAGGCACGCGTACCGGAACGACAACTGGATCCGGTCGCTCGTGGACAAGAGCGGAGAGCTGTTCATTCCCGGCATGCCCGTGCCCGTGTCGCGCTTTCCGGAACTCGACGACCTGTTCTGCCTGGCGTCCCGGCGGTTCGACGCGCGTGGCGTGTCCGACCTCGGGACGTGGCTTCGCGACGACGTCCACCGCGACTTCACCATCGACGGCGAGGCCTGTGTGCGTCGCCGAGGTCGCGACGTACGACGTGGCCGGGACGGATCCCTCATCCCCGAGCGCGGGCTGTTCGTCCCGATGCAATGGCAGTCGCTGCCGTCCGCGTACCTGCCGATCTCGGACGGCACGACGGAGACGGCCGAGGTCGCGCGAGGCAACCGCGTGATCTCGGGCATCGAATTCGACGTCATCGAGTCCCGCGTCGCCTACCACCCGTACAGGAGGCATCCGCTCGACCGGACGCAGCCCGGCACGCCCCTCACGCAGACCCGCGTCGCCGCCGACGAGTTCCACCACCTGTTCATCCCGGCGCAGACGGGCGCGCCGCGTCCCGAGGTGCCCCTGGCCGCGGCGATCCTCATGGCGCTGAAGAATGCGCAGTTCCTCGACAACAACGCGCAGCAGATGAACCTGTCGGCGTGCTTCTCGGTCATGATCGAGGAGGACCGGCTCGACGGGGACGACAGCCCCGAGGACGAGGAGGTGCGAGAGGCGCTCCAGACGCTCGTACTCGGCGGCGGGAACTTCGCGCGCCTGCCCCCGGGGTTCAAGGCACGGTCCCTCCAGGCCGCGGCCAACCCGAACTTCGCCGTCACCGTACGGACCAACGCCTTCTACGTGTGCACGGGCCAGGGCGTGCCGTACTTCGAGATGACGGGCGACTACGAGAGCACGCCCGAGCGCGCGATGCGCCACATCGGCCTGTCGACGCGGCGACGTGGCGACGTGATCCACGCCCGGTACGAGCACCAGCTCCTCAATCCCATGGCCGACGCCTTCGTCGACGGATGCCTCGCGATGGGCCTGTGGCGCCCGCCCCCGGGTCGCCCGATCTGGGAGGCCTACGAGCGCGACTGGCAATGGCCGATCACCGAGATCACCCAGATGAGCCAGGAGCTGGCCGCACTCCTGAAGGGCGTCGACAGTCAGGTCATCGATCCGGACACGGTCACCCGCTCCGTCTTCGGAGTGAAGCCCGAGGTCAAGGACCGCCTCGCCGCCCGCGCGGCCGCCAGGTCGGAGGCCCTCGGCCTCGCGGTCGGCAAGGCCCGGTGGGACTCCTCCGGGGAGATCCCGCAGCGGATCCTGGCGCAAGTCACCGAGGAGGAGCGCCGCGAGCGGGACGTGGTCGAGGAGAGCGCCCGCGAGGACGGCGCCATCGATCCGGAACGGACCTGAACGGGTCGCGCGGCTTCCTAGAGGCGCCTTCGCGCCCACCGTGGGCCGCGTGACCTAGAACTGGCCACGCGGCCTGCGCCACGGTCTCCCCGACATCGGAGACACCGCGTGCCGCAGGCCGCCGCCAGGACAGAGAACACGGAGACCGCGCCCTCCTTGGTGCGCGCCCGTGGCCTCGTGCCCGGCGAGATCCGCACCCGGGCCGCCGCCAACGGCGCCCCGGCGTCGTCGTCCTTCGACCCGAAGGCGATGACCTTCGAGTTCACGCTCCTCACGAACCGCTCGTGCAAAGGCTGGCGCTACATCCTAAACGACGGGGACCGGTGGCCCGAGTACACGCAGGTCGAGGAGAAGCTCGACATGGCCGGCGTCACCGGCCTCGACGAGCTCGTCGGGTCGTCGGTCCTCGACAGCCACCGTTACTGGGACATCGGCAGCGTCAAGGGCGTCATCGAGGCGGCGGCCGTCGAAGGGGACGACCTCGTCTGCCGCGCCCGCCTGTCCCGGCGTGACGACGTCGCCGACATCGCACGCGACATCGAGGACGGGATCATCCGGTCCGTCAGCGGCGGCTTCGACCCCATCGAGGAGGTTCTGACGCTTCGCGACGGCCAGGTCCCGCTCGTCACCATCACCAAGTGGCGCCCGCGCGAGGCCAGCCTCGTGCCGGTGCCCGCCGATCCCTCAGCCCGAATCCGCTCCGGAGAAGATCCCGTGACCGCACGCATCGTCCCACCGCCCGCCGGCCAGCGTTCCGTCGAGACCGTCACGACGGAGACGACGGCGACCGTGGAGACCGTCGCGGCGACGACCACGACCGAGGACGCCACGGCGCTCCAGGCCGCGGTCGAGACCGCCCGCTCGGCGCTAGCGTCCGCGGAGGCGGCCCTCGCTAAGCGGGCCGCCCCGACCCAGCAGGTCAGGCAGCAGGTCGATCCCGCGGTCGAGGCACAGCGCGCCGCCGACATCGAGGGCCTGCGCTTCGTCGCGGGTCGCCGTGGCGCCGACGCCGTCCGCGAGTTCGAGATCCTCGTCCGTACGGGCGCCGGGATCGCGGAGCTCCGCGCGTCCGTCACCGCCGCGACCGCCACCGGCGGGGGCGAGATCTCCGGCGTGTCCGGAATGCGCTCCGGCACCGTCGCCGCGTCCGCCCAGGTCACCGTCCTCAAGACCCGGTCCGACTACGCCGCCATGCGCGCGGCGGCGGCCCAGGGTCGCTGATCCCGAAATCCAGGAGACCAACATGTACGCCTCCCGCCTCTCCGAGCCGACCCGGCCGTCCGTCTTCGTCAAGTCGGACCTCGGCATGCGGTCCTACGACAAGGGCAAGATCGTCACGGACCAGGGCTTCGAGCCCGGCACGCCGGTCTCGGTCCTGACCGCGACGGGCATGCTCGTACGGTACGACAACGCCGGAAACGACGGGTCCGAGGTCCTCAAGGGGTTCCTCTGCGACCGCGTGCTCCCGGGGTTCGAGGGCGAGTTCGACGTGGTCCAGATCCTGGCCCGCGACGGCGAGGTCTTCGCGGACCGCGTCCCGTACCCGGTCGTGCTGGCGAACGACGGCACCGTCGACGCCGCCGCGACCGCGGCGCTGAAGACCGCCCTCGTCGCCGAGGCGCTCGCCCTCGGCATCCTCTTCCGCGACCGGCACTGACCGGTCGTCCCACCGACGACGAAACCAGGAGAGACGGCGATGGCCGGTGACGCTCTGACCCAGGATCCGTTCTCCGCACCGGAGATGACGGACGCGATCAACAAGATGCCCTTCGTCGACGACGGGCTGAAGGACATCATCCCGTCGTCCTCGTCCGAGGTGATGACGGAACGCGTCCAGGTCGACACCGAGACCGGCTTCGTGCAGGTGCTCCCCATCTCGGGCCGCGGCGCCGAGCCGACCCCGAACCAGCGCAACAAGCGCGACACCGTGGACCTGAAGCTCCCGGTCTACGAGGTCACGGACACGATCTACGAGCGCGAGAACCTCGACGCCGTCCGCGAGACGGGCTCGACGGCCCTGCGCTCGGCGGAGACGCGCCGCAACATCATCCTCCAGCCCATGGGCCAGTCGGTCACGATGACCAGGTCCTGGCAGCGCTGCAAGGGATGGCTCGAAGGCAAGATCTTCGACCACGACGGCTCGCTCTGGATGGACGTGTTCAAGCGCCTCGGCGAGACGCAGATCGTCAAGGAGTGGGACACCTCCGCGGCGAGCTTCGACCTGTCCGAGACGATCACGGACCAGAAGGAGGAGATCGAGGACGAGCTCGGCGGCTTCAACGCCCAGCGTTACGTCGTCGTCGCGGGCCGGAACGCCAGCAAGCGTCTTCGCCGCCTCAAGCAGGTGAAGGAGGCGACCACGAACGCGGGTCGGTTCTTCGTGCAGCAGCGCGACAACCGCAAGGGCGTGCCGATCCAGGAGGACGTCGACATCGTGTCCTACGGACGCCAGCGTCACCGTCTCCCGAACGGGAACGTGGTGGGGTTCGTCGACGACGACTACGCCTACATGGTGCCGATCGGCCCCGGCCTGGCGCGCGAGATCGCGGGCCCGAGCGACATGAAGCAGTTCCGCGGCCAGATCCTCGACTTCTACACGTCGATCCGGGACCTCGGGCACGGCAAGGGCGAGGAGATCCTCGTGCAGGCGTGCTTCCTCCATTTCTTCGCCCGGCCCCGGTCGGTCGTGAAGGTGCACGTGGTCGGCCCCGTCAACTGAGCCGGGATCCCTCCGCCGACATCGCCATCGAGGGCCGGCCGGGCGACCGCGCCGGCCCTTCGTCCACCTGAGGGCCGTACATGGGTGACAAGCTCGTATCCGCCGCCACCTTCGCCCGGGACAACGCCGTCCAGGCGTTCCCCTTGGGCGGGCGCGTCGTCCACGTCGCGATCTCCGGGGAGACCCCGGTGTCGCTCGACGGCGTCGTCGACGCTCGGGCGAGCTTGTTCCTGATCGGAATCCCGCCGGGCCACACGCTCTACGTCGGCAACGCCGCCCAGGTCGGCGATCTCGTCGGCGATGCCGCCCGCGCGGTCATGTTCCCGCTACCGGCGAGTGTGTTGACGTTCTCGGTCGTCGACGAGGACCAGGCCGGCGTCCGCCTACTCGGCGATGCCGACTTCAAGCTGCCGGTGCTTGAGGCCGCGACGCTCGGCGAGGAGGCATGACCATGTTCCCCAGCATCCCGCTGAGCTCGCCTGGCGGAGCCGCGCATTCAACGCCCCTGCAGGCCTCCAAAGTCTACACTTCGCCAGGGCCGTTCGTCTCACCGACGACCATGCTCAGCGGGCAGATCTCCGGGCAGAGCGCAAACACCGTCACCTTTCTCGGTCCCGGCGTGGACGCCGCCTTCGTAATCGACACGATCAACAACAGGTTTCAGTGGGCCGGTATCCAAGCCGTCATCTCGCTCGACGGCGACGGCCATGTCGTATTCACGGTATCCGAACCTCTGAACTTCGTCCAAAACCCCAACAACGCCGAGGGCGGCGCCGCCTTCTTGGCCATGCTGGGCAACATTTCGGAAAACCTCGTCATCACGGCGGGATCGAGACAGTCGGACACCGCAACCGACTGGGTGGCGGTCGAGGCGGACGTGGGTGCCCCGGACGGGCTCACGCGCAACGAACCCGTGTCGCTGCACCGGCATCTCACGGAGCTCAACACGGCGTTGGAGTACCTGCGCTATATCGCGACCGTCGTGCAGGGCATTCAGGCTTCCAACGCGCTCTACGTGGTCGGCGCTTTGATCCCGGGCGCCGCGCAAGACCCGAACGCCACATTGGCCGCCGCAGGATACCTCGCCGGAGACGAATTTCAGTTCCGGTATTCCGCCGCGGGTCAGGCCGACGTCCCCGTCACCGTCACGGTGACGCAGGACGACCTCGCCACGACCGTCGCGGATTTCTGGTACGGGCAGCAGGAACTCGCATCGGCGCACATCAACGTCGAATCGTTCGCGCCTTTCTTTACGTTCCGCCTCTACGTCGGCCTCGAATCATCGCAGTCGACCCTGACGATTTTTGAGACCGACGCGTCTGTGAGGTTCGGGTTCGTCAACCAAGGCGGAAACCAGGCGGCGTCCGGGAGCACGGTCGTCGTCAACCCGACGGCGGTGATCGTGAACGACAAGAACGGTCATGCGTTAGGCCTGCAACAGGCCCTCGCGAGCCTGGGCTTCTGAGATGACCTCGCCCCTCTTCGCGGTCCTCGCACGGACGATATCACGGTCCTCGCTCGCCGACGCCGCCGTGCTGGAGACCGCCGCCCATGGCACCGTAATCACGAGGGCGACCTTCCAGCGACGCGAGGTCTCCCGGAGCCGCTTCGACGGCGACGTCGAGGTTCTCGACGCCGAGCCGTGGGCCGTCATCCCCGAGGCGGACGCGCCCGACGTCGCCAAGGGCGACCTCATCTACGTGAGCGGTCGCCTGTGGGCGGTCCGGACGCCGCTGGACGACGGTGCGGCATCCGTGAAGTTGCAGCTTGAGGTGCCGTCGTTGACCGAGGGCCTCGCGATAATCGAGGTCGACCGGGACGCCGACACGACGGTCGCGCTCGCTCCTTTCGGGAGCGCGCCGGCGGTCGGCGACGAGATCGACGGGACGTGGATCGTCGACGGGGTGACGGCTTGGGGATCGGGCTATGCTAAGGTCGGGCTCACCCGCGCGTGATCACCTCAGGGCATTCGGATGTCGAAACGTTGCATCGCAATTGCCATGGCGGCCGCGACACTCACGACTTCGGCCATCGCCCGTGAGCCGATAGTCCTCGCGTGCGCGTTCAAAACGCAGCCTCCCATGATCCTGATCTACCGGGGAGGCATGGGTGCGGACGACAATACGCTCCAGGTCGGGCAACGACGTCCCGTGCAGCTCTTCCAGGGGTCGGGCTTTTCGACGGCGACCGTCGACGACGTCGAATACACCTTCAGCATAGGTGCGCGATCCAGCGTGATCATCGGAAAGATGACCTTCGGAGGTCGATGCGCGTCAACCCTTCGACCGTGAGCGCGAACACCGCGCGGCCTTTAATTGTCGTTGAGGCCATCGGGGAACCGCGTGTGTAGGCGGTCTTTCCAAGACGCTTCGAGCTTGGTGATGTCGCCGACCGTCATGTCGGGCGAGACCCGTTGCAGTATCGTGAACCGGAACAACTCGGGCGGCCGGAGGCGCAGGTGCTTGTTCCCGCCGTGCCCGGTGTTGCAGTAATCTCCCCACCGACCCATCAGGTTGTCGGCCCCGTAGGCCGCGCCGACGTAACCCTTGCCGTCCGCGCCGTCCCATATGAGATAGATCACCCGCCATTGCCTGAGGGCGTCCTGCGCCCGGGACGAGAGCACCCTCAGCTCCGCCCAGGTGTAGTCGACGGCGTCCCAGGCCGGCATCGCGTCGGCGAACCAGGAGTCCTCGCGGATCGCGACGACCGGCATCGCGTTCTTATGCGCGCGCCTGTACCACCCGATCTCCGGCGGCGGCCACTTGACGACCAGCTTGCCCCGCCAGTCCGCGAGGATCTCCGTACGCCTCAGGTCGAACAGCAGCCTCGTCTCGCGCGTGTCGTCGTCCTTCCAGCACGGGTTTCCCAGGGCTTTCAGTTCGAGGTGGGCCGGGACCAACCAGAACTCCTGCCTCGTCACCGACCACGATCCCGCGATTTCGTAGATGCCGACGAAAACCGCCTTGCCCGCGCCGTACGCGACGAACGAGGCGACCCAGCCTCCCATGCGGTCCTTGATCGAGCGCTCGACCGTTTCGCCTTGGTACGCCTGGTAGGCGTCGAACAGGTCGAGCCTGTCGTCCATGGCCAGGGCCAACGCCTTGCGGAAGGCCGGTTCGCTCGGGCGATGTCTGAGGACCAGGGTGCGTTCGGGGTCGACGTCGTGTTCGCGGAGGAGGTCGTTGAGTTCCATGACCGCTTCGTAGCACGGGACCGCCCGCGTGACCTGGTTCGAGCGTCAGTTCGGGACCCGCCGTTCCAATTCGGCAAGCCGCTTCACGACGCTGTCCATGCCGAACGGAAGCAGGAAGGATCCGTAGGCCGCTACCAGGAACGCGATCACCTCGGCGACCCAGCGGTCACCGACCGCCCAATCCAGAGGCATCCAAGAGAGGGAGAACCTAGTCAGGTAGAATATCGCGATGCCTGAACCGGCCATGCTGGCCAGATGGCAGATCCTCATCGATACCGGATGCGCCTCGCTTCTACGCTTGAGGCCTTGCGGATCGTAGAAGAATTGTCCGTACACGCAAACCGTGCACAGGAAACACATGGTTTTCCCGGCCTGAAGCAGACCTACTATCAAAACCGACACATACAACTCCGGGGCGGCCGCGAGGATTTGGTACGGTTGCCTGGCCCGCGCATCATAGCCGCGTGACCTAGAACTGGCCACGCGAGCCCGTGCAGCGTCGTCGTCATGGCCGACGACGCCCACACGCTCATCGAGACCGCGCTTCGCGCACGCCTGGCGTCACTGCCAGGCGTGAATGGCGCGTTCGGG
Source organism: Hyphomicrobiales bacterium (assembly GCA_903644085.1). Classification (GTDB taxonomy): domain Bacteria; phylum Pseudomonadota; class Alphaproteobacteria; order Rhizobiales; family Beijerinckiaceae; genus Enterovirga. The sequence continues at coordinate 2,409 of CAHJXE010000002.1, read as the reverse complement.
TTCGAGGATCTCCCACTCGGCGAGCGCGACCTGCCGTGCGTCGTCGTCGACCTCGGGAACGAGAACTACACCCGCACGCTCGGCGAGATCGGCGAGGGCCCGGACAACTTCATCGACCGCTCCCTGCAGGTCGACGTGCTCGTCGTGGTCGACGCCTCCCGCAAGGAGTTCCGACCACAGGCCCGCACGATCCGAGCCGCCGTCGTCGCGGCGCTCGCCGACGTGGACGAGCTCGGCGTCGGCCTCGACACCATCATACCCCTGACGTCCTCGCCGCAGCAGTTCGCCAGCGAAAAGGGCGCCCAGGGAGGCTTCCATCTCGCGTTCCGCGCGACCTTCGTGTCCCCCGAGCGGGACATGGCCGCGATCACCCCGACCCGCTGAGGACCTCGATCATGTCGACCATCTACAAGCCCCTCGACCCGAAGCTTCTCAACAAGCCCGCCGGGCAGTGCGCCTTCCAGCTCGAAGGTACGACGTCGCTCGTGCCGTTCGGTCACGCGACCGTGTCGTTCAAGACCAGCGCGACGAAGAGCGAGGTCCGGACCCCAGAGGATCCCGGGCGCCCCATCATCGCGACCGACTATTCCGAGCTCGCCGGCATGGTCGACGTCGAGTTCGGCACGCTCAACACGCTCGGGCTCGCGCTCGGCTTCATGGCGAACGTCAAGCCGTTCACCCAGGAGGCTGTCCCCGCGAAGGTGCAGACGTTCAAGAACGTCCGCGTCAACCAGTGGCTCGAACTCAAAGGCGGGACCGATGCCGACGCCGACGTCCAGGCCGCGATGGAGGTGTCGCATCCGGGCCTCGTCAACACCGTCGTGACCGCCGTCACGGTCGGCGGCGACGTCATCGGGGCGGCCATGTTCCGGAACGACAGCAAGGGCGGTGCCGTGCAGGTCACCATGTGGCCGGAGGGCGGGTCCGTCGAGGAGGACGTCACCGTGGCGTTCTCGGCACCCCAAGTCCTGGGGACGTCCGGCAAACAGGTGGCAGAGCTCCTCCAGCTCCTCAGCCTTCGGGGTCGCTTCGTCCTCCGTCAGAACAACCTTCGCGGCCAGGACCGCAAGATCGTCATCCCGAAGCTCGTCTTCGGCGGCGACGGCGGGTCCGACATCCAGCTCATCCAGGACGGCAACGACGTCGTGAAGGTGAAGGTGAGCGGCACCATCGAGGCCGACTACTCGCAGCCCCCGGGGCTGGAGAGCGGCTACATGGTCGACCTGGGCTGAGGGGAAGTCGCGTGACCGCCCTCCTCGACAAACAGGAACTCGGCAAGCTCTTCCGCCGCACGGTGCCACGGCACCAGGGCGGGACGCTGACGCTCAACGGCAAACCCGTGCCCTTCAGCGGCGCGAGCCTCGGGAACTTCTGTCGGTACTACATGGGTCCGTACGAGGCCCCGAAGGCCTTCTACGTCCGGGGCACGAAGCTCGCCTTCGTGCTCGCCGCGCGCGACGAGGCCGAGAAGGCCGGCGTGGCGGTCCCGCAGGAGATCGAGGCGTTCCTCGCGAAGGCCGACACGGCATACCTCACCGCGACCGCGACGGACCAGGCCGTCGCCGACGCGGCCTTCATCGCGATCTGCATCGGACAGCCCGGCGATCCGGACGTCATCGCGTGGATCATGGACTGCGACGACGACGAGATCGACGCCGCCCTGAAGCAGTGCGAGCACGCCACCTGGGAGGACGATCCCAAGGGTTTTTTGGACCGGGCGCAACGCAAGATGCGCGGCCGGATCCAGGAAGCGATGATGGCCCAATTCGAGGCGGAGCAGGCGAGGTCGGAGACGTCCCCACCGGTGGAGGCGACGGGTTCGTCGACCCCGACCGCTTCGAAGGCGAGGACCAGCCAGACGTCGAACCGCAAGGGGCGGCGTCAGTCCGCGAGCAGGAAGAGCCGCGCGGCCTAGTCGAGATCCACGTCGAGATGGCGATGGAGCTCGCGGTGGAGACCCACCTCGGGCTCGGCGCGTGGGACCTCACCCCTGCGCAGATCCTCGCCTACCACGCCATGCATCTCCGCACGCGGAAGCGCCAACAACTCCGGGACTTCGTCGCGACGTCGTACGCGCACCCCGCCGAGACAGAGGAGCGCGCCGCCGCCGTGAACGAGTGGATCACGAAACCCGTGTGACGAGGAAGGAGGTCTGACCCGTGTCCACGATGCGCCGCGAGGTCGCCGACCTCCGAACCCGGTTCTCCGTCGTCGGCCTGTCCGACGTGCAACAGGCGTTCGGTCGGGCGGCCGGCTCCCTCCGTCAGGTCCGGCAGGCGACCAGCGACTATTCCGGGGCGGCGAATAAGGCCGCCGTCGACGCCACGCGCATGCTGGACGCGGCGCGCGCCGCCACCGCGGAGGCGAAGAGGGGCGTCGCCGACGCCAAGGCCTCGGGCGCCGCGCAGG
>CAHJXE010000001.1 GCA_903644085.1 Hyphomicrobiales bacterium | reverse complement strand
GCCGGCCGGCCGCTCGATCTCGCCGCCATGCGGCCCGCCGTCGCCTCGGCGTCCGGCGGCTCGTCCACGATGACTCCGAGCTCGCAGCGCTCCGTGCCGGGCGTCGCGCTCGCCTACGCGTCGGCTTCGCCCTCCGACGTGCTGCCGATGCCGCCCTCGACCTCGCAGAAGATCGAGGCACGCCTGCCACCGTCTCCGATACCCGTGATGCGGGTGGAGCCGCCGGTGCGCGAGACGAGGAGCGAGCGAGCGCCCGAAATCGTGCGTCCCGCGAAGGTTAGCCCTTGGGTGATCCAGCTCGGGGCAGCCGAGGGCGAAGGCGAGGCCCGGGCCATCCTCGACGAGGCGAAGTCGAAGTCGGGGCGGCTCCTCGCCAAGGCCGCACCCTTCACGGAGAAGGTCGTGCGGAGCGGCTCGACACTCTACCGCGCACGCTTCTCGGGATTCAGCGAGGCGGACACGGCCCAGGAGGCCTGCCGAACGCTGAAGCGCAGCGGCTTCGCGTGCTTCGCGACCCGTAGCTGATCCCCTGGCGCGGCATCGAGCCTGCGCCTCAGACAAACGTTCCGACGCCGGTCCGTTCGACCGGTCGCGCGTGGAGTTCAGCGATGTCGGTACAGAAGGACGTCCTTCGCCTGGTTGACGCGGCTCGCAAGATAGGTCGACCCGCCCCCGTCGGGATGGAGCCTCTTGATGAGCGCGCGGTGAGCCTCGCGGATCGCGGACGTATCCGCGCCAAGCTGAAGCCCCAGGATCTCGTGAGCTTCCTGCTCCGACATAGGGCTGCGCTCCGGATCGGACCCCCGCCTCGCATCCGAATCGCGATGAGCGTGTTCACGCCAACCGGGAAAGCGGCGGTCGAGCTCGGCTTCGATCCGTCCTGCCGCGTCCTGTCCGCCAACGGCATGCTGACGTCTCAGGGACAGGAGCTCGCTTAGGCTGGGGGGCTCCGGCGCGGGCGACGCGCCGGGTCGGGCCGACGTCGCGCGGGTCCAAAGACCGAGGCCGAGGCCGACCAGCGGATAGCGCCGCGCGATGAGCGACGTGCCGATCCCGCCCGCGAGCCCGCCGAGCTTGCGGCCTTCGCGGACCACGCGCGACACCTTCTTGGGGCCGGCCCGTCCGGCCCACCTCAAGGATGCGATGACGACGATCGCGGCGATCAGGCCGAACAGCATGGCGCCTCATCCGGCATCATCGGCGAACATCGTAGTCGACACGTGCACGGCCGCCGATCCGAACCTCCGTCCCGTTTCCCAGATCGATGAAACCGGGGGTACGGCCTGACCGCACACGGTTGGGATCGTAAGGTGTCACGCGCTCGCCAGGGGGACAGGATGTCTGGCGCGCCGTCTTGCGATGGGCACGGTCGGGAACGCGGCAGGATCCAGCGAGCACCGGCCCCGCGACGACCAGCAGTGAGCCTGCGCACAGAAGCGTGAGCGACGATCTCACAGCAGCCCCAGGGCGGCGAGCTCGCGCCGCATCGTCTCAGGCATAGCGCCGATCGCGGCCGCGTTCGCCCCGAGATCGCCGGGCGCGTCGTCGAGCTCGAGGTAGCGCCAGCCCTGGAAGGGACGCACCGGGCGCGGCGAGACAGGCACGACCTGCGACTCGAGCACGAGGTGGCAGCGCGAGACGCCGCCCTCGTCGACCACACCACGCACCGCGACCAGCCTCTGGCGGCAGCAGAGTTGCCCACGGATCACCCAGAAGAGGGAGCCGCCGTCCACGAGCTCGGGATGACGCTTCGGCATCATGCGCGTCACGTGAACATGCTCGTCGGGGCTCGCCCGCGAGCGCCGACGCCGCTCGACGATCCAGTCTTCCAGATCGCCGATCGCGTCGATGCCGACGCAAAGCTTGATCAGATGGAGAGCCATGCACGCGAGCCTAGCGTCCAGACATTCGGTCGTCGCTGCGACGAGACGCCGTTCAGAGTTCCATCAGATCCTTCTTCGGGGCGCCTGACTTGTCGGTCACGTTGATCTTGACGGTGAAATTCTCTGTCTCGCCGTCCGTTCCCTTGGTCTCGTAGGCAACCTCATCCTGCCCCGTGAACTTGCCGTTCGGCTGGTAGAACAAGGCCTGGACGGGCGTCTCGACGTTCGGACAGCGGAACGAGCCGGGGGTCTTGGTCTTGCCCGTCTTGATCACGAGCGAACCGCTCTTCGGCGGCGTCACGATGCGGATCGAACCGACCTCGCCGATGGAGCAATCCTTCTTCAGCGCCGTCACGACCGCGAGGCGGGCGGGCTTGCCGGGAGCGATCGTGGCCGTGCGATTGACCATGCCGTCGGCCAGGGCCGACCCTGCGACGAGGAGTGCGAGCGAGAAGGCGATCGGCAGGACGGCGTGGTGGGGATGCATCTGAGTATCCTCAAGGTCAGATGGAGATAGGCGCGACGTCCGTATTCCGCGAGGCGTCCGGCGGGTCATCCCCCGCTGAATTCACGAGACTGGGCCGGGGTGGAGCGTGTCGGCCTTCGCGCCGGAGATGCCGTATGGCAGAGATCCAGCGCCTCTCGTGATTCGTATCGGAGGTCCTGGGACACCTTGCTGCCCGCTGCGCGAGCGCCGGATATCACGCGAAGGTGCCCACGCGCCTCAAAAGGAACCACGACCGGCAGATGCGAACCGGCCGAGCCGGGCATCGAACCAGCGTCCCAGCATCGCGGTCTCGTAGCGGAGCGTGTCGCTCGACATGTGGGTCGTGCCGTTCTGGAGATAGGTCGGGTCCGTGACGTTCTCCTGGCCCGAGGCGACGAGACGCCCTCCCCGGCTCAGACGGTAGGCCAGCCGGACCGCCGGGCGAGTGTTGTCGGTCAAGACACGTTGCGGAGACATGCCCTGCCGGGACGGCAGGACGAGTCCCGCGAGGTCGACGTCGGTCACCTCGATGTCGAGCACCTGGTCGGCAGGAAGACGCTGCCCGAGATCCGTCAGGACCTGGCGGATGCGGTCGAGCGTCGCCCGCACCGTCAAGGAGCTACCCTCGGTGTCGATATCGGTGAACCCGTCGGGCGACCCGAACGAGACGCGAGTCTCGGCGGCGTGGGCGAGCGGCGCGAACACCAAGCCTGCCACCAGCGTCAGGGCGATGATCGGTCCGTCTCGCATGTCGCTCTCCTCGACATGACAACGCCGCGGCTGAGCCCGCGTTCGCCGGACCCTGCACAACGTGACGTGATCGAGGCGGGGAGCTCGCGCCCGCCGCCTCGGTGCCACGCAACCTGGATCAGCCGGCCGTTACCCCGCCTTGGGAAGTGCGATCGCCACGAAGCGCACGCCCTGCCGGCTCTTCACCCGCATCAAGACCGCGCTCTTGCCGGCATCGCGCGCCGCCTTGATGCCGGTCGCGACGTCGGCGGGCGAGGAGACCGCCCGGCCGCCGATCTCCAGGATGACGTCGCCTTCAGCGATGCCCTTCGCGGCCGCCGGCCCGTCGGGATCGACGTTCACGACGGCGACGCCCTCGTCGCCGGCCCCGACGCGATCCGCCGGGGCGAGCTGGAGGCCAAGGCGCAGCGCGCTCGACTTCGCCTCGCCGCTATCGATCGAGGCCGTCTCGGCGTTCGGCAACGTGCCGAGCTCGACGGACGCGCTGCGCTCGCGGCCGTCGCGCAGGTAACCGAGCTCGACGGAGGCCCCGGGCCGCATCGCGGCGATCCGCCGGGTCAGCTCGCGCGCATCCGTCACGCTCTCGCCGTTCACCGCCACGATGACGTCGCCCGACTTGATGCCCGCCTTCGCGGCCGGCGTGTTCGGCTGCGCGGCGTTGACGAGCGCGCCGTGCTCGGTTTTCAGGCCGAAGCCTTCAGCCAGGTCCTTGCTGAGTGGCTGGATCGCGACGCCGAGATAACCGCGGGTCACCTGACCCTTCTCCTCGAGCTGCGCCACGACGTTGCCGACGGTCGCGGCCGGAATCGCGAAGGCGAGACCGACGCTACCACCCGACGGCGACGCGATGGCGGTGTTCACGCCCACGACCTCGCCGCGCAGGTTGAAGGTCGGGCCGCCCGAGTTGCCGCGGTTGATCGGCGCGTCGATCTGCAGGAAATCATCGTAGGGCCCTGCCCCGATGTCGCGGCCGCGCGCGGACACGATGCCGGAGGTGACCGTGCCGCCGAGCCCGAACGGGTTGCCGATCGCTACCACCCAATCGCCGACGCGCGGCAGGACGGTCGCGAGCTTCACGTAGGGGTAGGTGCCGGACTCGTTCACCTTTAGGAGCGCGATGTCGGTTTTCGGGTCGGTCCCGATGACCTTGGCGTCGAGGGTGCGACCGTCGTCGGTCGTGACCTGGACGTTCTTGCCATGCTCGACCACGTGGTTGTTGGTCACGACGTAACCGTCGGCGGAGACGAAGAACCCGGAGCCGACAGCCATGCCGCGACCACCGCGGCGCGGCTGCGCCTGGGGCATCCCGCCGCCTTGGCCACCCCCGTTGCCCTCGCCGAAGCGGCGGAGGAACTCGCGCAGCTGCGGCGGCACGTTCTCGAGGCGCGAGCTCTGGCCGTCCTCGTCGTCGGACGAGACGTTGTCGACCGCGACCTTCACGGACACCACGGCCGGCTTCACCTTCTCGACGACGTTCGCGAAACCTGCGGGCTCGCTCGCCTGAGGCACCGTGATGGGCGCCTGGGCAAAGGCCGGGTGGACACCTTGCACCAGTGTCGCGCCGACTGCGCCGGACGCCACGATCGCGACGGCCGCCGCGGAAGCGAGCGCCTTGCGACGGAGCGGTGATGCCGAATGGAATACCTGATTGGACATGATGATCTCCTCTGGGGAGGTTTGCGGCGCCGCTGGGATACCCCCCGCCGGGCTCCGATCCCGTGATGCACAGATGGACCCTGACGGGTGACGACGTCCTGTCGTCCGCATTACACTTGCGTCAGGTTGGAGAACGTCGTCGCGCCGGTCCGGATCCAGCCGGCCGCGACCCTGCCATGTGCGATCCACGATTGCCGTGCGGGGCGAAGCGGGCGAGAGAGACGCGTCGACGTCGAGACGGGGCTCGCCGTCACAGCCCCGGACAGGACCATCATGCACGCCCCCGTGGATCCGAAGATCCTGCGCAAGCGGCTGCCGGGCTTCGGCGAGTTCGTCGCGCTGGTCGCCCTCACCATGGGCGTCACCGCGTATGGCGTCGACAACGCGTTGCCGGCCTTCCCGGCCCTGGCGCGGGCGTTCGGGGTGAGTGATCAGAACCAGCTTCAACTCCTGGTCTACGTCTACATGACGGGGTTCGGCGTCGCGCAACTTGTCTACGGACCCATCTCCGACGTGGTCGGTCGGCGGCCGGCGCTGCTCGTCGGCCTCGGCATCTATGCCGCCGGCGCTCTCATGGCGATGCTGTCCGGCGAACTCCACACGCTCCTCGTCGCCCGCGCGATCCAGGGTGCGGGGGCGGGCGCCGGCCGGGTGCTCGCGGTCGCGATCGTGCGTGACCGGTACGCCGGGCGCGAGATGGCGCGGGTCATGTCGCTCACGATGATCATCTTCATCATGGTGCCGGTCCTCGCGCCCGCGATCGGCGGCCTCATCCTGCTCGTCGCCGACTGGCACGCGATCTTCGGCTCGATGCTGGTGCTCGCCGTCGGGATCGGCACCTGGTTCGCGATGCGGATGCCCGAGACGCTGCGCCCCGAGTACCGAATGCCCGCCTCCGTGGGCCGCGTGCTCGGCGGCATCCGCACGACCGTGACCTGCCGGCCGGCGCTCGGCTACGGGACGGCGGTCGGCTGCATGTTCGGCTCGATCATGGGCTATGTCGGCTCCTCGCAGCAGATCTTCGCGGGCGAGGTCTACGGCCTCGGGGCCTATTTCCCGATCGTCTTCGGCTCGGTCGCGGCCCTGATGGGGCTCGCGGCGCTCATCAACTCCCGGCTCGTGCGGCGGCTCGGCATGCACCGCATCTCGCATCTGAGCATGCTGGCATTCGTGGGCGTCGGGGTCGCGCTCTGCGCGCTGGCGCTGGCCTATGACGGGCGGCCTCCGCTCGTCGCCTTCGTGGCGCTGCTGGGCCTCGGGCAGCTCGCCTCGGGCCTCGCCATGCCGAACTTCAACGCGCTCGCGATGGAGCCGCTGGGCGCGGTCGCGGGCACCGCCTCCTCGTTCATCGGCTCCTACACGACGCTCGTCGGCGCGTTCTTCGGCGCGGTGGTGGGGCAGTCCTTCAACGGGACGGTGTACCCGCTAACGCTCGGCTATCTCGGGCTCGGGATCATGACGGTGATCGTGGTGCTCGTCACCGAGCGCGGCCGGCTGTTCCGGCCGACGCACAAGGAGCCGGCTCGCAGTTGATCGTCTCTGGAATAATGTGAAAAAGTCAGTCGTCTCGCGACAGACGATCGCGTAGCATCCGGTCGCGCCGAATACTGGAGCGAGAGACCATGCTTCGTCCCGTGTTGATCATCGCCACCCTCGTCGGGGTCACGACGGCCGTCATCGCGCAGAGCGACCCGATCACGGAACGCCGCAACCTGATGAAGGGCGTCGGCCGCGCGAGCGCGCTCGGCGCGCAGCTGGTCAAGGGCGAGACGCCGTTTGACCCGCAGAAGGCACACGACGTTCTGCGCGCCTACGGCGACGCGGCCGAGAAGATGCCGGGCCTCTTTCCGGACAACTCGAAGGAGGGCGGGGGCACCTCGGCGGCACCCAAGATCTGGGAGACCAAAGCCGATTTCGAAGCGCGCTTCGCGGCCTGGAACACCGAAATCAAGGCGGCCGCAGGGTCAGTCGAGACACTCGATGGCTTCAAGACGGCGTTCGGCGGGCTGACGAAAGCCTGCGGCGGCTGCCACCAGAACTATCGCGAGAAGGTCTGATCCGAACGTGAGCGGAGCGTTGGTGGAGGCCGCGTCGACGCGGCCGCGCGGCCGCACGGTCGCGGCCTGGGACCTGCCGACGCGGCTGTTCAAATGGGCCTTCGTGCTCGCGGTCGCGAATGCCTGGCTCATGCAATGGCTCGGCGACGCGTGGATCCGCTATCACGTCTGGAACGGTTACGCGGTCCTTGTGCTGATCGTGTTCCGGCTGATCTGGGGGTTCGTCGGTTCCTCGACGTCACGATTCACGTCCTGGGTGCGATGGCCCTGGACGGCGCTGGGATACGGCTACGCCATCGTGCGGGGCCGGGGACGGCCCTATCTGGGGCACAACCCGCTCGGCTCGTGGATGATCATCGCGCTTCTTCTGATCGTCGGCTCGCAGGCGGTCGCGGGCCTGTTCACGGTCGATTCGAACGGGCTCGTCGGCGGCCCCTTCGCGAACCTCGATTTCGGCGACCCGACGCCGGTGCAGAGCGCGCTGTCGCGCTACCATCACGGCGCGTTCCGGCTCATCCTGATCTTCGCGACGGTCCACATCGCGGTGAACCTGTTCTACCAGTTCGTGAAACACGACCCGGTGGTTGCCGCGATGATCGTCGGCCGCAAGCCCGTCGAGCCCTTCGCGGACGAGGCGGGGATGCACGCTCCGCCCCATCTCGCGTGGCGGGCGATCGCGTCGCTCGCGGCCGCGATCGTCCTCGTACTCGGGACAATCAAGGTGTTCGGTGGGACGCTCGCGTAACGCTCACTCCATCACCGCGGCCTTGATGATCACCACCATCGTGGCGTGCCCGCCCTCCGGCGCCGTGCAGCGCACCACGTGCGGGCGGTCGCAGCGATAGCGCAGCGTCTCGCCGGCCCGCGCCGTCTGAACGGTGCCGCCGATCTCCACCTCGAACTCGCCCGCGATGACCGACAGGCACTCGACCGAGCCGCGCTGGTGCGCGTCCGATTCGAGCACGCCGCCCGGTTCGGACACGACATCGTACCATTGCAGCCACTCGACCGTCTTCAGCCAGCCGATGATGGCGAGCTTCATCCGCCCGTCGTCCGAGACGAGGATCGGCGTGTCGGGCCGGCTCGACTTCTCGATGAAGGGCCCCTCGTCGGCGCTCGCCAGCACGCGCTCGATCGAGACGTCGAGCGCCTGGCTCAGCCGCCAGATCGTCGCCAGCGTCGGGTTGGTCTCGTTGCGCTCGATCTGGCTGATGATCGATTTCGCGACGCCCGACTGCTCGGACAGCTCGGAGAGGGAGAGGTTGTAAGCCTTGCGCAGACGCTGGATGGTCTTGCCGAGCTGCCCGGACAGCACCTGCGCGCCGGCCTCCAGCTCCCGCGTCCGCTCCCGCCCCTCGATCGCCATGCGGCCCCACATTACACACGATCCAGAAATGGCCGCCCGAACGGGGAAAGATCAAGGCCGTCGCGGCGTCACCCGTGAGATTCACGCCCCCACCACGCGTGAAAGTGGTGAACGGGCCCGTGCCCGTGACCGACCCCGACCTCGTCCGCCGCCCGCAACGCGACCGTGAGATAGGCCTTGGCGCCGTCCGCCGCATCGTGCAGCGACAAACCGCGTGCCATGAACGCCGCCAGCGCGGAAGACAGGGTGCAGCCAGTCCCGTGCGTATTGCGAGTTGCGACGCGTTCCGCCGCGAGCCGGTGCACGCCCTCACGGTCGACCAGGAGGTCGACACTCTCCGGACCGTCCGCGTGCCCCCCCTTAAGGAGGATCGCGCGGGGGCCGAGCGCGAGGAGTCGCCGCGCCTGAGCGGCCATCTCCGCCTCGTCCTCGGCGACCCGCTCGCCCAGCAGCGCCGCCGCCTCGGGGAGGTTGGGGGTCAGCACGTCGGCCAGCGGCAGCAGGTCCTCGCGTAGGCGCGCGACCGCGTCCTCGGCGATCAGCCGATCGCCGCTGGTCGCGACCATCACCGGATCGAGCACCACCTGGGCTGCCGCGTGCCGACGCAGCTCCTCGGCGACCGCCGCGATCACATCGCCGTTCGCGAGCATGCCGATCTTCACGGCCCGGACCTCCAGGTCGGAGAACACGCTCTCCATCTGCCGGGCCACGAACTCGGGCGGGACCGCCATGACGCCCTGGACGCCCCGCGTGTTCTGCGCCGTCAGGGCCGTCACGACGGACGCGCCGTAGACGCCGAGCGCCGCGAAGGTCTTCAGGTCGGCCTGGATGCCCGCGCCGCCGCCCGAATCGGACCCCGCGACCGTTAGCGCCACGATGGCCCGTCCAGACATGCCGGACCTCAGGTCGAGCGCTGCGCTGGACTCTCGACGTGCTTGGCGCGCACCAGCCCGAGGCGGTGCTCGCGCCAGATCACGAAGAGCCCGGCCGCCGCCACGATCGCGCCGCCGACCAGCACGGCCGGGCCCGGCAACTGGCCGAACAGCACCCAGCCGAGCAGCAGCGCCCAGATCATGGTCGTGTAGTCGAAGGGTGCGACGAGCGAGGCGTCGGCGTAGCGGTAACTCTGCGTCTGCAGAATCTGCCCGATCCCGCCCATGATGCCGAGGCCGACAAGGACCGCGAGGTCGGTCGTGCCGGGCACCGTCCAGCCGAAGGCGAGCGTCACGAGCCCGAAGAACGTGGTGAGGAGCGAGAAGTAGAGCACGATCGCGCCCGTCCGCTCGGTCGCGGTGAGACGCCTGACCTGGATCGTGGCGGCCGCCGCGCAGGACGCCCCGAGCAACCCGAAACCCGCCCCGATCGCGGCGCCGGGCGACGAGCCCGCCAGCTCGCCGAGGTCGAGATGGGGCGAGAGCATGATGATCACGCCCACGAACCCGACCGCGACCGCCGACCAGCGATAGACGCGGACAGTCTCGCGCAGGAAGACGGCCGCCAGCACGACCGTGATCAGCGGGGACGCGTAGCCGATCGCGACCGCGTCCGTCAGCGGCAGGTACGACAGCGCCGCGAAGCCCGCGAACATGCCGCAGCTCCCGATCAGGCCCCGGACGATGTGGCCGCCGAGGTTCGACGTCGATACCGAGCGCAACAGCCGGCCGTTCCAGGACAGCCAGACGAGGAGCGGCACGAGCGCGAAGGCCGAGCGGAAGAAGACGATCTCGCCGACCGGATAGCCCGACCCTAGCCACTTGATGCCGGCCGACATGATCGTGAAGGCGAGCGCCGCCAGGACCTTGAGGATGATCCCCGTGAGCGGGTTCGCGTCCGGGAAGGGCTCAGGCGGGAGTGCCGTCACCGTGGGCGGCCGCAGGCGCGTCAGGACGACGGTGTCCTGGCTGGCGATGCGGGCGGCTGGAGCGGCCTTCGCGGGTGCGCTCATGTGAACAGCCGCAGCTTCTCGCGAATGTCGAGCGCGTCGACGGCGTCGAGCGTCGCGAGACGCGCCTCGACCGGTGGGGGTCGTGTGACAGGCGACGAATCGGGCGTGTCCTGCGCGTCGTCGTCATGTGTCGGAGCCGTCAGCGGCCAGGCCGCCGCCTCGTCGGAAGGCTCCGGTACGATCCGCGCCCTCGTGACGGCCGGGGCATCGAGCCACGATCCCGGCGCCGGCGCGGACCGAGCCGGCGCGGGGAGCGACGCGGTCGCGACCTTGCGCGCCGCCGTCGTCTGCTCGCGACCGAGCCGCTCGTCGAGAGACCGAACCAGCTCGATCGCCGCGGCGACCCGCCGTGCGAGACCATCTTGCACCGCGCAGGCCGCGTAGATCTCCGTCGCGCGCTGGTCGAGGAGATCGCAGATGGAGGGATCCGTGCCCCGCTCGCGGAGCGTCCACGCGGCTTCCTGGATCCGCTCCGTCGCGTCGAGCACCTCGGAGGTTGCGATGTCGCTCAACCGGGGCAGGCTCTCCGGCGGCGCGCCCTTCCCCGAATCCGTAAGCGCGTCGGCGATCCGCGTGACCATCAGGGCGATCCCGGGCAGTTCTTCGCCGGACCGCTCGGGCGCTTCACCGACGACCGGCCGTCCTGCCAAGGCCGACTCGATCCGGCCGATCGCCTCGAGGAGGACCTGGGTGTCCAGGCCGCGATGCCGGCGCTCATGCTCGGACAGGAACCAGCGTCCCCGCTCCGTCTCGGAAAGTGCGGCCTGCATCGCGTTGTAATCGCGATCGTCCTGCGACCTGCCCTCACCCGTCATGCCGGCCCACATCCACACCTGAGAGCCCAAGACGAGGTTCTCGGTCGTGTTGGTAGCATCCGGCACCTCGAATCCAAGGGCAGGACGACCGCGAGGGGACGATCGCCGCCGTCATCCCCAGAGCGACGATGGAGCAGGCTGCACAAGGCTGCCGTCGTAGACGAGACCGTTCTCGCGATCGCGCGCCAGCAGGAGCGGTCCGTCAAGGTCGACGAAGCTCGCGCGCGGCGCGACGAGGAGGCCCGGCGCCATGCCGAGCGAGGTACCGACCATGCAGCCGACCATGATCTTGAAGCCGAGCTTTTGCGCCTCATCGGCAAGCGCCAGCGCCTCCGTCAGGCCACCCGTCTTGTCGAGCTTGATATTGATCGCGTCGTAGCGCCCGACGAGCTCCGCCAGCCCGTGGCGATCGTGCGCGCTCTCGTCCGCGCAGACCGGCACGTCGTGCGGGACGGTTCCGAGGATCGCGTCCTTGCCCGCCGGGAGCGGCTGCTCGACCAGCCTGAACCCGGCATCCGCGCACGCGCGCAGGTGGAGGGAGATGTTCCGATCGGTCCAGCCCTCGTTCGCGTCCGCGATCAGCGTCGCGTCGGGCGCGGCCTCCCGCACGGCCGCGATGCGCGCGAGATCGCCGCCCGGGCCGCCGAGCTTGATCTTGAGGATCGGCCGGTCCGCAGCGCGCGCGGCGGCGGACGCCATCACGTCCGGCTCGCCGAGGCTGATCGTATAGGCGGTCGTGACCGGCCGGACGCGGTCGAGTCCCGCGAGCACGTGGGCCGGCGTGCCGGTGAGCTTGGCGTCGAGGTCCCACAGCGCACAATCGACCGCGTTGCGGGCGGCGCCCGCCGGCATCGCGCCTTGCAGCTCGGCCCTGTCCATGCCGGCTTCGAGCGGCCCGCGCAGCGTCTCGATCAGGGCCGCCACGCCCTCCGCGTCCTCGTCGTAGCGCGCGAGCGGGAAGCCTTCGCCCCGCCCCGTCGCGGCGCCGTCGCGCAGCGTTACGGTGACCACGACCGCCTCGGTCCGGGTGCCGCGCGCGATGGTGAACACCCCCGCGATGGGAAATCGCTCAATCGCGATCGTGAGTTCGCGAGCCATTCCGTCTCCGCACCGTGCGTCGCGCTCGACTTGAGCCGCCTCGGCGCGCTATCACCGGGTGGGATCGATGCCAAGGGGCGGCACGGTCGAGAGGCGTCACGAGCTTGCAGCAGGACACCACGGCCGAGACGCCGCGTGCGGAGATCGACCGCACCAAGGGCGCTACGCGTGCATGGCTCTCCGGCCGTTGGACCGTCGAGCATGCGGGCGCGGTCGAGCGCGAGATGGCGGAACTCGCGTCCGCCGCCGAGGGCGAGCAGCGCGTCATCGTCGACCTCTCCGACATATCGCGGCTCGACACGCTCGGCGCCTGGGTGCTCGACCGGACACGCCACGAGTTTGGCCAGAACGGGATCGCGGCCGATTTCGTGGGTGCGCGGTCCGAGCACCACATCCTGCTGAACGAGGTCGCGTATCGCGGCTTCCAGCCGGAACCAGCCAAGCGACGTCACCAGCTCGTCGACGTCTTCGCCGACACGGGCGAGACGATCGTGCTCGCGGGCAAGGATTTCGCACGCGGCGTGAGCTTCCTCGGCGAGATCGTGACGGCGCTCCTGCGCGTGATCCTGATGCCGAGTCGCTTCCGCTTCGCGGCGCTCGTCAACCAGCTCGATCAGATCGCCTTCCGGGGCGTCCCGATCATCGTGCTGATCTCGTTCCTGGTCGGCTGCATCGTGGCCCAGCAGGGCATCTTCCAGCTCCAGCGGTTCGGGGCGCAGACCTTCGTGGTCAACCTCGTGGGCATCCTGATCCTGCGCGAGCTCGGCGTGCTCCTCACCTCCATCATGGTGGCGGGGCGGTCAGGCTCCGCCTTCACGGCCGAGATCGGCTCGATGAAGATGCGCGAGGAGATCGACGCGCTGCGCGTCATGGGCCTCGACCCTGTCGAGGTGTTGATCGTGCCGCGCGTCCTCGCACTCGTGATCGGGTTGCCGATTCTCGCCTTCCTGTCCGCGATGGCGGCACTGACGGGCGGCGCGCTCGTCGCCTGGATCTACGGCGACATCCCGCCGGACGCGTTCCTGGCGCGGCTGAAGGCCACCATCGCGATGAACACGTTCCTGGTCGGCCTCATCAAGGCCCCGTTCATGGCACTCGTCATCGGGGTGATCTCCTCGATCGAGGGCGTGGCGGTCGAGGGATCGGCCGAATCGCTCGGCCACCACGTCACCTCGGCGGTGGTGAAATCGATCTTCATGGTGATCGTACTCGACGGATTCTTCGCGGTCTTCTTCGCCGCGGTAAAATACTGAGCCGATGAAGAACGATCATCAGACCGACGAGCCCGGCGACCAGGAGGTCGTCATCCGCGTGCGCGACCTGGAGGTCGGGTTCGGCGAGCGCCTCGTGATGAAGAAACTCGACCTCGACGTCTACCGGGGCGAGATCCTGGGTTTCGTGGGTCCCTCCGGCCAGGGCAAGTCCGTGCTGACGCGCGCCGTGCTCGGGCTCATCCCCAAGCGCTCCGGGACGATCGAGGTCTTCGGGCAGGACGTCGACAAGCTCTCGACCGAACGCCGGCGCGGGATCGAGCAGCGCTGGGGCGTGCTGTTCCAGCAGGGCGCGCTGTTCTCGGCGCTCACCGTCCGGCAGAACGTCCAGGTGCCGATGCGCGAGTACCTGAAGCTCTCCGACCGGCTGCTCGACGAACTCGCGATGCTGAAGATCGAGATGGTGGGCCTGAAGCCGGACGCCGCCGACAAGCTGCCCTCCGAGCTCTCCGGCGGCATGATCAAGCGGGCCTCGCTCGCCCGCGCGCTCTCGCTCGATCCCGAGATCCTCTTCCTCGACGAGCCGACATCCGGCCTCGACCCGATCGGGGCCGGCGAATTCGACGAACTGATCGCGACCCTTCAGCGAACGCTCGGACTGACGGTATTCATGGTGACCCACGACCTCGACAGCCTGTATACCGTCTGCAACCGCATCGCGGCCTTGGGCGACGGGCGCATCATCGCGCAGGGTCCAATGGACAGGATGCTGGCCTCGGACGACCCCTGGGTCCGATCTTATTTCCACGGCAAGCGGGCGCGCGCCGCCACCGCGGCGAGACACTGAGAGACGAATGGACACGCGTGCCAACTACGCCATCATCGGCATCTTCACCGTCGCGGTGATCGCCGCCGCCTTCGGGTTCGTGTTCTGGTTCTCGGGGCGAGACACCGGTCAGGCGAAGCAGGCCTACCGGGTCGTCTTCAACGGCTCGGTCGCGGGCCTCTCGAAGGGCGCCTCCGTGCTCTTCAACGGCATCCGGGTCGGCGACGTCACCACCGTCTATTTCGACGCGAAGAAGCCCGAGCAGGCCTTCGCGACCATTCAGGTGGAACGTAACACTCCGGTCAAGACGGACACGAGCGCGAGTCTCGACGTCGCGATCCTGTCGGGCACGGCGCTCGTCGCGCTGAACGGCGGGGGCGAGACCTCGCCGGCGCTCGAGACAAAGCCCGGTGAGGACATGCCGACGATCGAGGCGCAGCGCGGCGGCATCTCGAGCCTGCTCGAGACCGCGCGCGGCACGACGGAGCGGGCGAACGACCTCCTCGATGGGCTCAACGGCATCGTGGCGGGCAATCGGGAATCCATCAACCGGACGCTCCAGAACGTCGAAGCCTTCTCCAGTGCGCTCGGCAAGAGCGCCCCCGGCCTCGACAAGCTCTTGACCTCGCTCTCCGGCGTGGCAGACCGGATCGGCCCGGTCGCGGCGAAGCTCGAGAGCCTGACCGAGGACACGGACGCGCTGATCCGCGCGGTCGACCGGCAGCGCGTCGCGAGCATCCTGACGAGCGTCGACAACACGCTTCAGACCGTCAACGACAACCGCGCTCAGATCGGCAGCATCCTGGCCGACACCTCGACCCTGATGCGTCAGCTGAACGACGTCGCTCCGACGCTGAACAGCTTGCTCGGCGATGCCGGGCGGGTCGTGGCGGCGATCGACGCCGTGAAGCTGAATAACATCGTTGACGGCACGAGCCGCTTCGCGACTTCGCTCTCGAACTCGAGCCGAGACGTGGAGGCGACGGCGCGTAACGCCAGTTCTCTGACCGCCAAGCTCGATCAGGCGGCAGGCCGCATCGACGGCGTCCTGAAGGCGGCCGAGAATTTCCTCGGCTCGGCGGCAGGCCAAGAGGGCCAAAGCACCTTCGCGTCGATCCGGGCGGCGGCCGATTCCGTGCGCAAGTCGGCGGACAACCTCAGCTTGCGCGCGACCGAGATCTCGGGCGGTATCACGCGCCTGTCAGGCGCGGGCACGCGCCAGCTGGAAGGCGTCGCGGGAGACGCGCGGCGCACCATCAGCGACGTGGGACGTGCCGCGCGCAATCTGGAGCGAAATCCGCAATCCGTGATATTCGGTGGTGGACGCGCGTCGATTCCCGATTACAGCGGACGCTGAACTCTCGTTAGTATCGGCGTCATGCAACATCGTGTTCCCAGCGTCACCACCGGTCCGAGGGCGAGCCTGCGCGGGTTCGTGATCTCGGCCTCTCTCGCGGCCGTGCTGGCCGGGGTCGCGGGATGCTCGTCGGCTCCTGTGACCGCCTTCGACCTGACCGCACCGGGGCAGCCGCCGCGCGGTGGAGGCGGAGTTGCTGGCCAACTCGTCGTCGTGGAGCCGGTCGCGTTGGCGCCGCTGGAGAGCGAGCGCATCCTGGTCAAGGACGCGTCGGGCGCGGTGTCGAATCTCGGCGGCGGACAATGGTCGGACCGGCTGCCGCGGCTCGTCCAGGCCCGGCTGATCCAGACCTTCGAGAACGGCTCCCGCCTGCGCGCCGCCGCCCGGCCCGGCGACGGCGTCATCGCCGAGTACCAGCTCGCGACCGAGCTGCGAGCGTTCCAGCTCGACGCCACGACGGGCGAGGCCTTCGTCGAGATCTCCGCCAAGGTCATCGCGCTGCCCGCGGGCAAGATCGTGCGGGCCCGCGTCTTCACCGCCCGCGAGCCCGCCGGCACGTCGACCGCGCTCGACGTCACACAGGCGCTCGACCGTGCCTCGGGTAGCGTGTTCCTCGATATCGCCCGCTGGATGACCGGTGGGCGTGTCAGCTAGACTTGGTTTCACACGTCAGGCTTAGTTGTCATCGGGAAAACGTCGAAGCGGCGCAGGGCCGACGCAAATTCATCGGTCTGCAAGAACCGCGTCGATCACGTCGGCATCCACCCACCCGTCGACCAGCGCAGGCAACGAGAACGGCATCCAGTCAGGCTGAAACCAGCCGGTACCCGCTTCGAACGCGTCACCTTCGGTGTGACATCCTCGGCTGATGAGGTATGTTCGCAGGTCGGCGTATCGATAGCGGGCCATCAGAGCGTGACGGCTTAATCCTGCTTGCTCGCCGCACGTTCCTGCATCTCGTGAAGCATCTGAATCGCGCCGGGCACGGCATGGCGAGCCGTGTCCAGATCTGTGTGAGCCACGTATAGCCCCGGTAAGTCAGGTGATGTGATCATCCATTGCCGACCGACCTCTCGCTCGATCAGCCTGACCTGTTCTGTCGCGTCGCTCATCAGCCGTTCCCGCCAAGGCACTTCGACATCTCTGACTCTATGTCTAACTGGTGAAGACAATCAACGATGCCCATCAGGCCCGCGGGCGCTCCATCCAGACGATGAGCGGGAAGACGGGCGCGATCCAGGCGATCCCCAGAAGAAAATACACCAGCGTCTGCACGAGGCGTGGTGCATCAACGACACGGCTCTCGGCCAGCGCCATCGCGACCAGCGCGTAGAGGCACACGAAGACGAGGATCGCGATCGTGCCGATGAGGGTTCGCAATCGTCTCGGCATGAGTCCTCCAGAGCGGGTGCACCCGAGGAGTGGGTGCGACGAGGGCGTTCGTTGTCCACTCGATCTCAAGCTTCTATCTGAGCCTTGCCACGACGAATTCCAAGCGCCGCCAAGCGCGTCACGAGACCACGATGTCGGCATTCACCGCCGCCCGCCCTGCCCCTTTCGCCACGATCGACAGGTTGCCCTCCCTCGCGGCAGTGAAGGCGTGGCTCTACCTGCTCGCCGGCCTC
Organism: Hyphomicrobiales bacterium; assembly: GCA_903644085.1. Lineage (GTDB taxonomy): Bacteria > Pseudomonadota > Alphaproteobacteria > Rhizobiales > Beijerinckiaceae > Enterovirga. The sequence goes on along the minus strand of CAHJXE010000001.1, from coordinate 20,031 downwards.
GTCATCCTGATGGTGGCGATCGGCGGCGCGACACGGCTCACCGGCTCCGGCCTCTCGATCACGGAATGGCGGCCGGTGACCGGCGCGGTCCCGCCCATGAGCGACGCGAGCTGGGCGGCCGAATTCGCCCGCTACCAGGGATCGTCGCAATACGAGAACCTGACGCGCGGGCTCACGCTGTCCGATTTCAAGTTCATCTACTGGTGGGAATGGAGCCACCGCCAGCTCGGCCGCCTGATCGGGCTCGTGTTCTTCCTGCCGCTCGCGTGGTTCTACTGGACGGGTGCGGTCCGGGCGCGGTTCGCTCTGGCGCTCCTCGGCATCGGGGCGCTCGGCGGACTGCAGGCGACGGTCGGCTGGATCATGGTGGCGTCGGGGCTCGAGCCCGGCATGGTGGCGGTCGCGCCCGTCAAGCTGACGCTTCACCTCCTAATCGCGAGCGTCATCCTCGGCCTCATCGTGTGGGTTGCGGCCGGTCTCGGCCGCGGGCACCGCCGAGGGGAGCCGACCAACGGAGCGCGATTTGCAGTCACGCTCCTCGTGCTGATCGCCGTGCAGATCGCGCTCGGCGGACTGATGGCGGGTTCGAAGGCCGGCCTGACCTACAACACTTGGCCGCTCATGGACGGGCGGGTCGTACCCTCGGCGGAGACGCTGTTCGTCGTGCGGCCCTGGTTCGAGAACCTCGTCGACAACCCGGCCCTCGTGCAGCTCAATCATCGTCTGACCGCCTACCTGGTCGTGGCGCTGGCGGTCTGGGACGCGATCTCGGCTTGGCGCACCGGGGCGGATCTGTCCCTCGTACGGAGGGCAAGCGCGCTCGCGGGTATCGCGCTGGCTCAGATGGCGCTCGGCATCACGACTCTGCTGCTCGCGGTACCGCTCTGGGCCGGCCTCGCGCACCAGCTCCTCGCCATGGCGCTGCTCGCTATGGCGAGCGTCCACGCCCGCGTGAGCCTGTCCGCAAGCGCGGCTTCCTGATCATCCGGCTGCGATCCCGAGCTCGACCGGCACGTCGGCGGGCTTGGACGCCTCCTGCGCCATCATCAGGCGATGCGAGGCGGACACGAGCGCGAGATGGGAGAAGGCCTGCGGGAAGTTGCCAAGCTGACGCTCGGAGCCCGCGTCATACTCCTCGGCCAGGAGCCCGACGTCGTTCACGAGCGCGAGCAGTCGCTCGAAGAGCGCCTTGCCGTCCGCGATCCGGCCGATCTCGGCCAGCGCGCTCGCGAGCCAGAAGCTGCAGGCGAGGAACGCGCCCTCCCCCGGTGGCAGCCCGTCCACCGCTGCCTCCGTCCGGTAGCGCATCACGAAGCCGCCCTCCACCAACCCGTGCTCGATCGCCTCGACGGTTCCGCGTACGCGGGGGTCGTCGGCCGGCAAGAAGCCGAGTGTCGGCAGCAGCAGCAGGCTCGCATCCAGACCCTTCGACCCGTAATACTGCGTGAAGGCGCCGAGTTCGGAATCGAAGCCTTTGGCGCAGACATCGCGATGGATCTCGTCGCGGATGGCCCGCCACTTGTCGATCGGGCATGCGCCGACATCGAACTCCTCGGCGGTGCGGATGCAGCGATCGAACGCGACCCAGCACATCATCTTGGAGAAGGTAAAGTGGCGGCGTGGGCCGCGCACCTCCCAGATTCCCTCGTCCGGGTCCCGCCAGATCGTCGCGAGATGCTCCAGCATGGAGCGTTGCAGGTTCCAGGCCTGGTCGTCCTCCGGTAGGCCGCCCTGGCGCGCCTGATGGAGCAGGCTCATCACCTCGCCATACACGTCGAGCTGGAGCTGGCCGCTCGCCCCGTTGCCGATCCGCACGGGGGCGGAGCCCGCGAAACCCGGCAGCCAATCGGCCACCCATTCGTCTAGCCGCCGCTCGCCCGCGAGCCCGTACATGATCTGGAGCTGGTCGGCGCTTCCCGCCATCGCGCGGATCAACCAATCGCGCCACGCCTGCGCCTCGTCGAAGTAGCCGCCATTCATGAAGGCGAAGAGGGTCACGGCCGAGTCGCGCAGCCAGCAGTAGCGGTAATCCCAATTCCGCTCGCCTCCGATCCACTCCGGCAAGGAGGTCGTCGGTGCGGCCACGATCCCGCCCGTCGGCGCGTAGGTCAGCGCCTTCAGCGTGATGAGCGATCGCATGGTGGCCGTACGCCAGTGGGACGGCAGCGGCGACCGCCCGTCCATCGACTCGGGCTGATACTTGCCCGACCATTCCGTCCAGAACACCTCGGTGTCGGCGAGCGCCGCATCCGCGTCCACCACGGCCGGGATCGGGCGATGTGAGAGCCCATAGGTGAGCACGAAGGGAACCGTCTCACCAGCCGAGACGGTGATGTCGGCGACCGTCGACATGCCCTCGCCCCGCGTCTCCGCGGTGGTCCGCAAGATCACCATGTCGGGACCCGCGATGGCCCGGAGCGTGCCGTCGTCCAGCCGCGTGACCCACGGCACGATCTTGCCGTAACCGAAACGAAGCGTCAGCTCCATGCGGAGCGCGACCTTGCCCTCGACGCCCGTGACGATGCGGATCAGGTCCGACGCCTCGCCGCGCGGCGGCATGAAGTCCACGACGGTGACGCGACCCTCGTCGGTCTCGAAGGTCGTCTCCAGGATCAGGCTGTCGCCGCGATAACGGCGGGAGGTTCGGCGGATCTCGCCCGTCGGCACGATCTTGAACCGCCCGTGATCCCCGGTGCCGAGCATCGCGGCGAAGCAGGCGCCCGAATCGAATCGCGGCCAGCACAGCCAATCGACCGAGCCGTCGAGCCCGACGAGCGCTGCCGTCTGGCAATCGCCGAGGAGCGCGTAATCCTCGATGCGGCATTTCGGTGTTGGTTGATCTGCCATCCTGATCCCCGAGACGCCGAAGCCGCGAACGACGACCGGCGAGAGGCGGAGAAGCCAGGATGGCTCTATTTGTTCCGCAACGTACCGACGCAACGAACGCCGATGCCGGAACGGCCTAGACCGCGAGGGCGCCGTCGAGATCGGCCAAGAGGTCGGCCGGATCTTCGAGGCCGATCGAGAGGCGCACGACGTCCGGCCCGGCGCCCGCGACCATCTGCTGGGCCTCCGTCAGCTGACGGTGCGTCGTGGAAGCCGGGTGGATCACGAGCGAGCGCGTGTCGCCGATATTCGCCAGATGCGAGAACAGCTTGAGGTTCGAGACGAGCTTCACGCCGGCCTCGTAGCCGCCCTTCACCCCGAAGGTGAAGACCGCGCCCGCCCCCTTGGGGCAGTAGCGCTGGTGCAGCGCGTGGTAGCGGTCCTCCGGCAGCCCCGGATAGCTGACCCAGGATACGCGCTCGTGCCCCGCGAGGTGCCGGGCGACGGCGAGCGCCGAGTCGGACTGGCGCTGCATGCGCAGCGGCAGGGTCTCGATACCTTGCAGGATCATGAAGGCGTTGAAGGGCGAGCAGGCCGGCCCGAGATCGCGCAGGCCCAGCGCCCGGCAGGCGATCGCGAACGCGAAGTTGCCGAAGGTCTCGGCCAGCACCATGCCGCCATATTCGGGGCGCGGCTTCGAGAGCATGGGGTAGCGATCGTCGCCGGCCCAGTTGAACGAACCGCCATCCACGATCACGCCCGCAATCGAGTTGCCGTGGCCGCCCAGGAACTTGGTGGCGGAATGGACCACGATGTCGGCCCCGTGCTCGAAGGGTCGGATGAGGTAGGGCGTCGCCATCGTGCTGTCGACGACGAGCGGGATGCGATGTGCCTTGGCGACCTTCGCGATCGCCTCGATGTCCACGATGACGCCGCCCGGGTTGGCGATCGACTCGATGAAGATCGCCTTGGTGCGCGGCGTGATCGCGGCCTCGAAGGCGGACGGGTCGTCCGCGTCCGCCCACACGACGTTCCAGTTGAAGTTCTTGTAGGAGTGGTTGAACTGGTTGATCGAGCCGCCGTAGAGCTTGTTCGACGCCACGAACTCGTCGCCTGGCTGCATCAGGGCGTGCATCACCAGGAACTGGGCCGCGTGGCCGGACGCGACCGCGAGCCCCGCGGTCCCGCCTTCGAGCGCCGCGACCCGCTCCTCCAGCACCGCGCAGGTCGGATTGCCGATTCGCGAGTAGATGTTGCCGAAGGCCTGCAACCCGAACAGCGACGCCGCGTGGTCGACGTCGTCGAACACGAAGGACGTCGTCTGATAGATCGGCGTCGCGCGCGCGCCGGTCGCGGCGTCGGGTGCGGCTCCGGCGTGGACGGCGAGCGTGTTGAACCCGGGCGGGCGGTCGGACATCGGCGTTTCCCTGATCCGCTAGAGCGAACGTATCGTCCTGTTCATAGAACAGATCGGGACGAGGTCAAGGACGCCCCCCTCGGGATGACGGGACTGGACGCGGAACCCTCTCCCGACAGGCGGGGTAGCGTGGCCGGTTACGACCTATCTGGAAAGGTCGCGTCCCCCCTCACCCGGTCGGAGTTGCCGATGCGTCCTCTCCCTCTCGGGGAGAGGTGAACCCACGATCGTTCTACTCGGTCGATGGACGCGCTTCAGCCCGCCGCCCCGATCACGGCCGCGCGGATCCGGTCCGGCGTCGCCGGCATATCGAGATGCGCGATGCCGTAGCGCGCGTGGAGCGCGTCCACGACCGCGTTCATCACGGCCGGGCACGAGCCGATCGCCCCGGCCTCGCCCGCGCCCTTCATGCCGAGCGCATTCGTGGTGGAGGGCACGTTGCGCGTCTCGAAGCGGATCGGCGGCACATCGGCCGCGCGCGGCAAGCGGTAATCCGTCAGCGAGGCCGTCACGAGTTGCCCCTCCGCGTCGTAGAAGGTGTGCTCGTGCAAGGCCTGCCCGATCCCCTGCACGATCCCGCCATGGACTTGGCCTGCGAGCAGAAGCGGGTTCAGCGTGACGCCGAAATCGTCGACCACCACGTAGCTCACGACCTCCACCTCGCCGAGATCGGGATCGATCTCGACCTCGCAGATATGCGTGCCGTTGGGGTAGGTCGCCTCCGGGGGCTGCCAGATGTCCTTCGCGCTGAGCGCATCCGGTCTGCCTTCGGCATGTCCGGCGATCTCGGCGAAGCTCGCCGCGCGGTCGGTTCCGACGACCCTGACCGCCCCGTCCGCGATCTCGAGATCGCCCGTCCCGGCCTCCAGGAGCTCGGCCGCGAGCTCCTTCAGCTTCACCGCGAGATGGCGCGACGCGCCGCTGACGGATGCCCCGCCGACCGGGATCGAGCGCGATCCGCCCGTGCCGCCGCCCGTCGCGATGCGGTCGGTGTCGCCCTGCACGACCTTGATCCGGTCGAGCGGCAGGTCGAGTTCCTGGCTGACGATCTGCGCGTAGGCGGTCTCGTGCCCCTGCCCCGAGGATTGCGTGCCGATCAGCACGGTCGCGTTGCCGTCCGTCTCCAGGCGCACGAGCGCGTTCTCGCCCGGGCCGCCCGCGCAGGCCTCGATGTAGCTCGCCATGCCGAGCCCGCGGATCTTGCCCGTCGCGGCGGTGGCGTCACGGCGGGCCGCGAAGCCCGTCCAATCCGCACGGTCCATCGCGAGCCGCATGGCACCCTCGAACTCGCCCGTGTCGTAGACCTTCCCGGTCGAGGTCCGGTACGGCATCCGCTCGGGCTTGATGAAGTTCGCCGCGCGCACCGCGTCCGGCGTGGAGCCGGTCTCGCGCGCCACGTGATCGACGAGGCGCTCGATCGCGTAGGCGGCCTCCGGGCGTCCCGCACCACGGTAGGCGTCGACCGGCAGCGTGTTTGTATAATAGCCGCGGATGCGGATCGAGATCGCCGGGATGTCGTAGACGCCGGGCGACAGCAGCGACCCCGCGGTCGGGATATAGGGCGCGTAGCCGGACAGGTAGGCGCCCATATCGGCCTTAAGGTCGACCCGCATCGCGAGGAAACGGCCTTCGGCGTCGAGCGCGAGTTCCACGACGTTGAGGTTGTCGCGCCCCTGCGCGTCGCCCAGGAAATGCTCGCTGCGCTCGGCCGACCACTTGACCGGGCGGCCCGTGCGCTCGGCCGCGATCATCGCGAGCGGGTATTCGCGATAGAGGAACAGCTTGGTGCCGAAGCCGCCGCCGACATCGGGCGTCACTACCCGGATGCGCTCGCGATCGACCTTGAGGATCGCCTTCGCGAGGCCGTCGCGGATGCTGTGGCCGCCCTGGCTGCCGAGCGTCAGGGTCCAGCGCCCGGTCTCGGTATCGTACTCGCCGATGCAGGCGCGCGGCTCCATGTAGTTCGTGACGAGCCGGTTGTTGACGAGCGTGAGCGACACGGTCTTCGCCGCCTTCGCGAAAGCCGCCTCGGTCGCGGCCGCGTCCCCCTCGCGGCAATCGAACGCGACGTTGCCGGGCACCTGCGGCCAGACGAGCGGGGAGCCCTCCGCTTCCGCGCCCGCGATGCCGATGATCGCGGCCTCAGGCTCGTAGGCGATCTCGAGTGCCTCGGCGGCGTCGCGGGCCTGCGCGGCAGTCTCGGCGACCACGAAGGCGACCGCGTCGCCGACATGGCGCACGTGCCCATCCGCCAGGAGCGGATAGGGCGGCAGGGTCATGACGGTCCCGTCGGAGTTCTTCGCGGGCGCGCCGCAGGGCAGCCCGCCATATCCGTCGAGGTCGGCATGGGTCAGCACGAGCAGCACGCCCGGCATGGCGCGTACGGCCTCGACGTCGCCGATCGCGAACGCCGCGTTGGCGTGAGGCGATCGGGCGAGCGCCGCGTGAGCACAGCCCGCGGGCAGGATGTCGTCGGTGTAGCGCCCGTGCCCCGTCACGAGGCGAGGGTCCTCGATGCGGGTGGCGGGCTGGCCGATACCGAACTTCATCGGACGCATGGTGTCACTCCGGGTGGACCGATAGGGAAGGACCCCGCGTCAGGAGGGCGAACCCTGCGGCGCGGCGATTACGGTGCGGGCCCGGCGCTTCGGGCGCATCAGGCCCGCAAGGCTACGGATCACGACGTAGAATACGGGTGTGAGGAACAGGCCGAAGAACGTGGCGCCGATCATACCGAAGAACACCGCAGTGCCTAGGGCCTGACGCATCTCCGCGCCCGGACCCGTCGCGATGACGAGCGGCACGACGCCGAGGATGAACGCGAAGGCCGTCATCAGGATCGGCCGCAAGCGCAGACGCGTGGCCTCGACCACCGCCTCGACCGGGCCCTTGCCGTCGCGGGTCTCGATCTGGTTCGCAAACTCGACGATCAGGATGGCGTTCTTCGCCGCGAGCCCGATCAACACGACCAGCCCGATCTGGGTCAGGATGTTATTGTCCTGGCCGCGCAACACCACGCCCGCCAGCGCCGCCAGCACGCCGGTCGGCACCACGAGAATGATGGCGAGCGGCAGAGTCCAGCTCTCGTACTGCGCGGACAGGACCAGGAACACGAACACGACGCCGAGCGCGAAGACGAAGATCGCCGTGTTGCCGGTCGCACGCTCCTGGTAGGCGAGCTCGGTCCACTCGTAGCCGACCCCGTCCGGCAGCTTGGAGACGATCGCCTCCATGTTGGCGAGTCCGGCTCCGGACGAGACGCCGCGCGCCGTGTCTCCCTGGACCGGCACCGAGGTGTACATGTTGTAGCGCTGCACGAGGTCGGGACCGGACGTGTCGCGGATGGCGACGAGCGAACCGAGCGGTACGAGCGCGCCCGTCGCGCTGCGCACCTTGAGGCGCAGGATGTCCTCACGCTCGACGCGAAAGCGGTCGTCCGCCTGGATGCGGACCTGGTAGACGCGGCCGAACACGTTGAAATCGTTGACGTAGGCGCCGCCGAGATTGACCTGCAGCGTGTTGAAGATGTTGGCGAGCGGCACGTCGAGCATGCGCGCCTTCACCCGGTCGATGTCGAGGAAGATCTGCGGCGTGTTATTGCCGAAAGTCGTGAACACGCGCGACAGATTCGGGTTCTGGTTCGCTTGGCCGATTACTTCGCGGGCCGAAGCGAGAAGCGCGCCGAGCCCCCTCCCGGTCAGGTCTTGGAGCTGCACCTTGAAGCCGCCCGAGTTGCCGAGGCCGCGGACCGGCGGCGGGGGAAGTGCGAAGATGGTCGCGTCCTGGATGACGGACAGCTTCCCGATCACCTGACCGGCCAGCATCTGCGCGGTCTGCCCTTTCGCGACGCGGTCCGGGAACGGCGTCAACGGCAGGAACATGACGGCGCCGCTGGTCGTGTTCGTGAAGGTCGCGCCGTTAAATCCGCCGATGGAGATCACGTGCTCGATCCCCGGAATGTCTTTCAGGATGCCCTCCGCCCGGTGGATCACCGCATCCGTCCGGTTGAGGGAAGCACCGTCCGGCAACTGGATCACCGCGATCAGGTAGCCCTGATCCTGAGCCGGGATGAAGCCGGTCGGGGTCGTGCGGGTGAGGAGCACCGTCCCGGCGATCATGCCCGCATAAACCAGGATCATGAGCGACAGCCCGACCCTGTTGCCGACGAGCCCTCGGACCACCCGCGAGTAGCCGTGCGACGTCGCGTCGAAGCCCCGGTTGAAGCCGTTCGCCAGCCACGTCCCGAACCGCGCCAGGACGAAGCGGGGGGGATGCTCGGAATGTGGTCGCAGCAGCAACGCGCACAGAGCGGGCGAGAGGGTCAGCGAATTGAAGGCCGAGATGATCGTCGCGGCCGCGATCGTCAGCGCGAACTGCCGGTAGAACTGGCCCGAGATCCCCGGGATGAAGGCGGTCGGGATGAACACGGCCGAGAGCACCAGCGCGATGGCCGTCACCGCGCCCCCGACCTCGTCCATCGTCCGGTGGGCGGCGTCGCGCGGCGATAGCCCTTCGGAGATGTTGCGTTCGACATTCTCGACCACCACGATCGCGTCGTCGACCACGATGCCGATCGCCAGGACGAGGCCGAACAGCGTCAGGTTGTTCAACGAGAAATTGAACGCCTTCATCAGCGCGAACGTGCCGACGAGAGAGACCGGGATCGCGATGATCGGGATCAGGGCCGTGCGCCAACTTTGCAGGAACACGACCACGACGATCACCACCAGCGCGATCGCCTCGAACAGAGTCTTGTAGACCTCGTTCACGGACTCGGCGATGAACTCGGTCGGATTGTAGGCGATGCGATAGTCGAGCCCCTTCGGGAAGCTCGCCTTCAGCTGGGTCATCTTGGCGATGACGGCGTCGGCCGCGTCGAGCGCGTTGGTGCCCGGGCGCTGGAACACGCCGATGCCGACCGCCGGCTTGCCGTCGAGATAGGAATTCGTCGTGTAATCCTTCGCGCCGAGTTCGACGCGCGCGACGTCCCGCAACCGCACCAGCCGGCCGCCGCTCGACTTCACGATCACGTCTTGGAACTGCTGGATGTTCTCGAAGCGCCCTTGCGTTTGCACGATCAGCTGGAACGCGCTGTCCTTCGGCGAGGGAGGTGCGCCGAGCGCGCCGCCCGCGACCTGGACGTTCTGCTCCTGCAACGCCTGCGTGATGTCGGTCGTGGAGAGCTGGTAGGCCGCGAGCTTGTCGGGATCGAGCCAGACGCGCAGCGAGTATTCGCGCACGCCGAACAGCGTCACGTCCCCGACCCCGTCCAGACGCAGAAGCTCGTCGCGCACCCGGATCAGCGTGTAGTTCGAGATGTAGAGCTGGTCGAAGCTGTCGTCGGGCGAGAGCATGTGGACGACCATCAGGAAGTCCGACGACGCCTTGCGGGTCGTGATGCCGAGGTTACGCACCTCGACGGGCAAACGCGGCTGGGCGGTCGCCACGCGGTTCTGTACGAGCACGTTCGCCTGGTCGAGATTGGTCCCGAGCTTGAACGTGATCGTCAGCGTCATGTTGCCGTCGGCGGTCGCGTAGGAGGACATGTAGAGCATGTCCTCGACGCCGTTGATCTCCTGCTCGATCGGGTTCGCGACCGTGTCCGCGACGGTCTGGGCGTTGGCGCCCGGATAGGAGGCCCTGACGGTGATCGTCGGCGGCGCGATCTCCGGGTACTGCGCGACGGGCAGCCGCGTGTAGGACACGTAGCCGACCAGGACGAGCACGATCGAGAGGACCGACGCGAAGATCGGCCGCTCGACGAAGAAGTGGGCGAAGCGCATGCGTTCGGGGTCCGCTGACGTTCAGGAGCGGTCCGCCGGCAGCTCTTTGAGCTGAGGCGTGACCTTGGCGCCGCCGCGTATGCGCTGCAGGCCCGCGATGACGATGGTCTCGTCGCCTTTGAGCCCGTCGCGGACGAGTCGATACCCATCGATCTTGGGGCCTAGCCGGATGACCCGGGACGTTACGGTGCCGTCCTCCGCCACGACCCACACGATCCGCCGATCCTGATCGGTCGCGACGGCCTCGTCCGGGATCAGGACGCCACGGTGAAGGGGCGATCCGGTGATCTGTATCGTGCCGAACAGGCCAGGTACCAGGAACAGGTCACCGTTGGGCACCGTCGCCCGAGCCCGGATCGTCCCGCTCGACTGATCGATGCGGTTGTCGAGGAAGTCCAGCGTTCCCGGCCGCTTCGCGGTGCGCTCGTCCGTCAGACCGACCCGGACTGCGCTCGGCACCTGATGCCCGGCCTGCTTCTCGGCCGTCGCCATACGCGAGTAGGCGAGGTAGGATCGCTCGTCGACGTCGAAATAGAAATAGATCGGATCGAGCGACACGATCGTGGTCAGCAGGGTATCGTTGGCGTTGACGATATTCCCCTCCGAGATCAGCTTGCGGCTGATCCGCCCCGAGAGTGGCGCCCGGACTTCCGTGAAGTCGTAATTGAGCTGAGCGTTGCGCAGGATCGCGTCGGAATTGTCGAGGTCGGCACGTGCCGACGTGTAATTCTGACGTCGCTGGTCGACGAGCTGCTCGGCGATGTTGCCGGTCTTCTGCAAGGATTGGGCGCGCTCCAAGTCGCCCTGCGCGAAGGTCAGCTTCGCCTGGTTCGACGCGATGCTGGACTGCGCCTGATCGAGAGCGGCCTTGTACGGGCGGCGGTCGATCACGAAGAGCAGGTCGCCCTTCTTCACGATGGCGCCGTCTTGGAAGGCGACCTTCTCGAGGTAGCCGGATACGCGAGCGCGGATATCTACGGAATCGGCCGCCTCGAACCTGCCCGTGAAGTCGTCGTACTCGACGACATCCTTGACGATCGGCTTCGCGACCGTGACCGCGGGTGGCGGCCCACCGGGCGCCTGAGCGAGCCCCGTGCGCGGCAGGGCAACGAGTATCAACCCGGCGAGCAACCCGCCGATCAAGCGTCCCGATGTCGGCACGAATCCTCCTCGATCTGCCATCGCTATCCGCCCTTGGTGACGGGTTCGCCGGACGCGGCCCATTCCCGGAAGCCGCCCGCGAAATGCTCGTGAAGATCGAGACCCGACGCCTGGGCGATCTCGATCGCCCGCGCCGATCGAACGCCGGCCGCGCAGGAGAAGATCATCCGCGACCCGGCATGGGCGCCGAGCTCCGCCGGATCGAAGCGCGAGAGCGGCATCGATATGGAGCCCGGGATCGCGCCCGCGACGAATTCGTGCGGCTCGCGCACGTCGACGACGACGAGCGTGCCGTCCGCCACGCCGTCGCGCAGGGTGTCGAGATCGACAGTCGTGATCGTCGGGTTCGCCATTCTCAAGATATCCCGAATTGGCCCGCGGCCTCATCCCGTCGGCTTGTGGCCGACGTCGCGGTGGGCGCCAAGCACGAGCTTGGCCTCACGATCTAAGCGATCCCGTACGCTTTTGACACCTCATTCCGCATTGCAGCATTTAGATGGCGCATGCACGATCCTTGTGTCCGCGTCGCGTGACGCCCGGCGACGCCGTTGCGGCACGGCCCGGGAGACGCGATATGCGGATCCCAACGCGAGACGAACGAACGATGAGCGACGAGCAGACCGGATCGTGGCGGCCGATCGACGATGCGCCGAAGGATCAGGAGATCCTCGTCTACACTCGTCCCTGGGGACCGATCATCGCGTTGCACAGCTCCGAATTCGGAGAGTGGCTGTCACGCATGCAGGTACCCGTGGCGATCCGGGACGAGGACGAACTGCCGACGCATTGGCAGCCTCTCCCCGCACCGCCCGAGGGCGCCGAGGCGCGCTGATCGAGTGCGTGAATCGTTTGCACACGAACAAATATTAGCCGTAACGCCGAAAACCGGAGGTCCGGCCCTGGCGTTTTCGGCGGGCGACGCTATTGCGTTCGCGAGATCAACAGGCCGGCCATCATCATGAGCAACATGAACGAGGAGCGCGTGCTCAGCGTCCATCACTGGACGGACACACTGTTCAGCTTTCGCACGACCCGTGACCCGTCGTTCCGCTTCCGGAACGGCGAGTTTACGATGATCGGCCTGAAGGTCGGCGAGAAGCCCTTGCTGCGGGCCTACAGCATCGTCTCGGCGAATTACGAGGAGGAGCTCGAGTTCTTCTCGATCAAGGTGCAGGACGGGCCGCTGACGTCGCGGCTACAGCATCTCAAGGTGGGCGATCCGATCATCGTCAGCCGCAAGGCAACGGGCACGCTCGTGCTCGACAACGTCACGTCGGGCCGCAACCTGTACCTGATCGGCACCGGCACGGGCCTCGCGCCCTTCCTCAGCATCATCAAGGACCCGGAGACCTACGAGCGCTTCGAGCGCGTCGTTCTGGTGCATGGCTGCCGGACCGTGAAGGAACTGGCATACGGCGACATGATCGCCGAGACCCTGCCCCGAGACGAACTCATCGGCGAACTCCTGAGCGAGAAGCTGATCTACTACCCGACCGTCACGCGCGAGCCCTTCCGCAACAGCGGCCGGGTGACGGACCTGATGACCTCTGGCAAGCTCTTCACGGATGCCGGGATCGCGCCGATCGAGCAGGCGCATGACCGCGTCATGCTGTGCGGCAGCCCGGCCATGCTGGTCGACCTGCGCGTGCTGCTCGACGGCATGGGCTTCGTCGAGGGCAACCACGGCGAGCCCGGTGATTTCGTGATCGAGAAGGCGTTCGTCGAGAAGTAGCGAACAAGCGACCTCGACGGGCTCTGGCCCCTACTCGGCTGGGGCCGCGACGGGCTCCGGGCGGGCGGCGGCACGGTCACGCAGCTCGAATCCGGCTGCTTGACCCGGCTGCATGGCGACATGCCTGTCGTGCATACCGATGAGCGTCGTGCGGTGGCCGATCGACACGACCGTGGTCGCGGGGAGACGCTCGCGGAGCGCCGCGTAGATCTCGGCTTCCATAGGCTCGTCGAGCGAGGCGGTCGCCTCGTCAAGGAACAGCCAATCGGGCTTCGCCAGCAGAGCGCGTGCGACCGCGAGCCGCTGCTGCTCGCCGCCGGACAGGCGCTGCGCCCAGGCATCCTCCTCGTCCAATCGGTCCAGGAGATCGCCCAGCCGCACGGCCGCGAGCGCGGAGCGCACCGCCGCATCGTCGTACTCGGCATCCACCCCCGGATAGGTGACGGCGGCGCGCAGCGTGCCCGTCGGCAGGTAGGGTTTCTGCGGCAGCAGCATCATGCTGCGCCCCGCCGGCACCACGATCTTGCCTTCGCCGAAGGGCCAGATCCCCGAGAGCGCACGAAACAGCGTCGACTTGCCCGAGCCCGAGGGGCCGGTCACCAGCGTTCGCTCGCCCGCCTGGAACGTGAAGCCGGCCGCATTGACGAGATGGCGCCCGTCCGGCAGCGCGAGCCGCAGGTCCGCGATCCCGAGATCGGTGCCGGGCGCATCCGAGAGCTTGATGGCGGATTGCCGGCCCGTGCTCTCGGCCCGGCTCATCGCGGCGTTGAAGCTCGTCAATCGGTCGATATTCGCCTTGTATGCGGCGAGCGTCGTGTAGGCGGAGATGAAGAACGACATCGCGCTCTGCACCTGGTTGAAGGCGCCCGATGTCTGCTGAAACTGACCCAGCGTGATCTTGCCGAGAAAGTAGGAGGGCGCGGCCAGCACGTAGGGGAAGATGACGCTGAGCTGGCTGTAGCCGGCCGTGAAGGTCGTCAGCTTCATGCGCCGGGTGAGGATCTGGAGGAAGTTCACCACAACGTTCGCGAACGAGCGGTCGAGCCGCTCCGTCTCGGCGCGCTCCCCGCGCAGAAGCGCGATCTGCTCGCCGTATTCGCGCAGACGCGCGAGCGAGAAGCGGAAGTCCGCCTCGACCTTCTCCTGCCGGAAATCGAGCCCAATCAACGGCTTGCCGATCACGTGGGTCAGCCACGTGCCGACGACTGCGTACGCGATGACGACCCACACGAGGAAGCCCGGGACGACGACTCCATCCGTGCCCGGTATCGCGAAATCGCGCGACAGGCCCCACAGGATGATCACGAAGGACACGAGGGTCGCGGCCTGCGAGAGCAACCGGATCGAGAGGTCCATCGTCTGGCTGATGAAGGCGCGGATGTCGGCCTGGATACGCTGGTCGGGGTTGTCGGCCGTGGTGCCCGATAGCGAGATGCGGTAATGCGTGCCGCCCTCCAGCCAACGCTCGGTCATGCGGTGCGTGAGCCAGGTGCGCCAGCGGATGTGGAGCGCGTTATCGACGAAGACCTCGTAGACCGCGACGCTGATCCAGATGGCCGCCAGGGGCGCGAACACCTCGAAGATCTGGATCCAGAACTGCCCGACGTTCTTCTCCTGAAGCGCGTTGAAGAGGTCGCGGTACCACACGTTCAGCCGGATCTGCATCGCGACCTGGAAGAAGTTGATGATGATGAGCATCGCGACGAGCCGCGCCCCGACGCCACCCTCCCCTCGAGCGAGCCACGCGAAGGGCCGGCCGAAGGTGCGCGCCGGGTCGGGCGACTCGAAATACGGGTCGGCGATCGCCGTGATGGAGCGGATGACGGGGACGAACGAGACGCCGTAGACGATGAGCGCGAAGGCGACCGCCGCGGATGTCGCGTAGGGCGGTGGCAGGAGCGCGCCGATCGCCAGGGGAATGATGCCGTAGCCTGAGAGCACCGAGGTGACGCACAGGAAGATGTAGCCGACCGCGTACATCGCCACGAAGATGCGCAGATAGGCCGAGATGTCGCGCGACAGGTACACGATGCCCGCGAGCACGATGCCGCTTACCGGCACGTAGACCGGCAGGTGGCCGACGAAGAAGGTCACGAGCGCGAAGGCACCGATCGCGGCGGCGAATGGCTTCATCAGGCGCTCCGATGTGGATGGATAAGTGGCAGGACGGTCTGTTGTCCGGCCGATCGACTCTCTAGACGAGGGTCGTCTGGAGGGGAACGCTCAGATCGCGCGTTCCGCCGCGATATCAGGTCACGAACGGGCGCGCCATGCGGTCCTGGCAGGCGCTTACAGGGAGCGCTCGAACTTCAATTCGCCGTTCGGTCCCTTGATGACGAGCGATCCGATGACCGTGTCCCATTTCGCCGAGGTGCGCAAAGCCGTGAAGAAGGCCTGCTCTGTCGCCATCACGGCCGCGTCGCAGCTCCGCTTCGTCATGGCGAGCGGGCCCACCGCGAGCCCCTGCTCCTTCAGCGGAAATGCCGTCGCGGAGAAGCTGTTGCAGCCCCCGAAGCCGCGCACCCGGAACTGGTCGTCGAGCGTGAAGGCCGGTCGCTCCGTGCCGCCGAGCGACTTGTTATTGAGGCTGACCGCGATCCAGGACTGGCCCAGCGGAAAGCGCTTCTCTTCCTTCTTGACAGGGGCCACGTAGCCGCTCGACTGCTGGTCCTGGTTGCCGCGCTTGCCGCGAGTCTGCGCCTCGGCGGCTGTCGAAGCCGCCAGCGCGCCCACGAAGCAGATGGCGCATCCGAGCGAACGCATGTGTCCCTCTCTCCTCAACCGAGCGTAGTCTTTACAACCACGTGAATCGTGCAATTTTGCGGCAATTCGACCTTGGCGCGAGACTAGCTACCATATCGACCGATCCGGGCGAAGAGTCGATCGGCCAGGGGATTGACGGTGCGGAAGACGTAGTCGAGGGCGCGCACGGTCACGTCCTGCGCCCCGCCATCCACCAAGGCGGCCGCGAGTTCGAATGCGCGCGCGGCCGGGCAGTGCAGAACGAGCTCACCGCCAGCGCGCCCGGCCGGCCGGGTCGCCCCGTAGCGTGTCTGGAGATCCGCCAGATCGACGAGCGCCGGATCGATGCCGGCGCGGATCTCGCGCGTGGTCCTGGCCGCCTCTTCGGCGGCGATGCGCGACAGCACGGTCGCGACAGACGCGCGGGCCGCGCTCCCCCAGGGGGCGGCGAGCGACGCGACGAGGTTCGCCTCCGAGCGCAGGATGACGCCGTCGTCGAGCACCTTCAGCCCGTTCGCCGCGAGCGTCGCGCCGGTCGTGGTGATGTCGACGATGAGGTCAGCCGCGCCCGAGGCCGGCGTCCCCTCGGTAGCGCCCAGGCTCTCCACGATCCGGTAATCCGCGACGCCGTGCTCGGCGAAGAAGAGCCGCGTCAGGTTCATGTATTTCGTGGCGACCCGCATGCGCCGGCCCTGCCGGGCGCGCATCTCGCCCGCGACCTCATCGAGGTCGTCCATGTCGCGCACGTCGATCCAGGCCTGGGGTACCGCCACGACGACGTTCGCCCCGCCGAAGCCGAGTCCCGTGATCAGCTCGACCGAGGCGTCCGCGTTCGGGATCGACTCGCGCACCAGGTCCTCGCCCGTCACACCGAGATGCGCCGCGCCGCTCGCGAGTTGCGTCACGATCTCGGCCGCCGACAGGAACAGCACCTCGATGCCGGGTAGGCCCGCGACCGCGCCGCGGTAGTCGCGCAGCCCGCGTGCCTGGGTGAGCGGTAGCCCGGCCCGGGCGAAGAACGCGGACGCGTTCTCCTGGAGCCGCCCCTTGGACGGAACCGCGATGACGAGTGGCTGCTCGCTGCTCATGGGGAGCCCGTCAGGCGGTCGGGCCAGAAGGCGCAGCCGACGGCGGGCATCTCTGCCCCGGTCGCGCCGAGGCGGTGCAGCAGCCGGTCGTAGCGACCGCCGCCGGCCACCACGAAGCGGCCGTCCGGGTACGCGGAGTCCCGGATCTCGAACACGAAACCGGTGTAATAATCGAGATTGCGGGCGAAATCCGCCGCGAAGCCGAGCCGGGACAGGTCGATGCGTCGTCGCGCGATCTCGTCCGCGCGGCGCGCGAACCGGTCGAGGGCGGGTGCGACCGAGAGCCCCGTCTCCCGCACGAGGTCGGTCACGGCCACGATCGCGCGGTCGAGCGGGGCCGCGATCGCGAGGTAGCTCCGCAGGATGTCGCGCGACGAAGCCGTCATCGGGCCCGATCGCTGGCTCGCCTTGGACAGGAACCGGTCCGCGATCTCCGCGGCGCTTCGGCCTCCGACACGCGCGATCCCGGCGATCGAGATCACGTCCTCCACGAAGGCGCGCGCGCCGCCAGGGTCCTGTCCCTCGATGGCGGCGAGCAAGCCCCCGTAATCCGACCGCCCCGGGCGCTGCTCCGAGGGGCTGAGCGCCGCGTCGAGCGGGCGTCCGGCCGCGAGCGCGAGAACAATCCGACGGCGGAGCGGGACCGACACGTCCAGGGCGGCCGCGATCGCGTCGAAGAGGCCCATGTCACCGACGCGAATCTCAAGTTCACGCGGCGGGAAGACCGCGAGCCCGGCGAGCGCGGTCGCGAGGACATCCGCGTCGGCGGCCTCGATGTCCGCCCGCCCGATCGATTCGAGCCCGGCCTGCCGAAACTCGCCGCTCTCGCCCGACCGGTGTCTGAAAACGGGACCGGCATAGCAGTACTCAGCCGCCACCCCGCCTGCGCGCAGGTGATCGAGGGCGACGGGGATCGTGTATTCAGGCCGTAGGCAGAGCTCCGAACCCTCCGGACCTTGCGTGAGGTAGAGCCTGCGCCGGATATCCTCGCCCGAGAGGTCCAGGAACAGCCCGGCCGGCTGGAGGAGAGGCGGCTCGACGCGAGCATAGCCGCGCTCCTGAAGGAGGCCGATGAGGGCCTCGTCGGGCGATATCGTGGGCTGGGTCATGGCGGCCGGGCGTCGATACCCGGTTTGCGACCGACCCGCGACGATAATCGTCACGAGCCGTCATGCGATTCTCAAAGATCGATGGCCGGTGTCGAGGATGCGCGAAGTCAGGCCGGATTCGGGCCGCCGATCGGAGGCTTGATCGGCTCGCTCGTGCTTGCATCGCTCTTCCCGGCATCGAGCGTCTTCTTACGTCGGCCCATCACCTTGGATGCCGCCTCGGCCACGACACCGCCGACCGCCCCGACAGCGACCGACGCGACCTCGCGGGCGATACCCTTGGCGTCCATCGCGACCTCGCCCGCCGCGTCCGCACCCGAGGCGCCGCCCTCCATCATCTTGGCGCCGGCGCTCGCGACCGCCGCGCCGATCTTGGCGCCCGCGTTCACGACGTTGTCCGTCACGTCCTTGCCGGTCTCGGTGCTCGCCGCGGCTTTCGTCAGCGAGGTCGCCAGATAGATCAGCACCTCGGCGACGATCACCCGGCCCGCGCTGCTGTTCAGCACGGACATGATCTGGCCGCCGATCTCCTTCACCGTTCCGGACACGTCGAGGTCGGGCATCGAGGGCGTGTGCAGGCGCGGCGCGCTCGGGAGTTTGGGAAGCGACGGCACGCTGGGCACCAGTTGGCGCGCGGTCGCGCGGGCCGACTTCATGACCTTCTTGGCCTTGTCGGGAACGGCCGCGACGGTCGGGGCGACGGACTTCACCGCGCTGCGGACGTTCTGAGGCTTGGGGGCCTTGGCGGTCTTCGCGACAGGAGCTTTTTCCGGCTTCGTCTTGTCGAACTTGTTCGTGTCGGACTTGGCCTTCGCGACTTTCGTCTTGGTGTCCTGCTTCTTCGCCACGCCGTTTCTCCGAACTCGAACTGCTGAACTCAAACTCGACGGTCAACAGCGGTCCGTCGGCAAGGTTCCGAGTTGATACAGTAGCGTTAAGACGATGCCGCGTGCCGGGCCAGTACTTCTCGAACGGCGTCCACGAGTCGATCTTCGCGCACGGATTGCTGAGCGAGGCGTGCGGCCCGATAGGCGGCATTGTCGGCCGCCCCTGCGCCTTGAGCCTCCTCGGCGCCCGCCACCAAGTCCTTGATCTGGACTTCCCCGCGTTCGCGCTCGTTCGAGCCCTGGATGACCACGCAGGGCGCGCCGCGGCGGTCCGCATACTTCATCTGCGCCTTCATGCCGGCCGAGCCCAAGTAGAGTTCGGCCTTGATCTTCGCCGCGCGCAGGCGCGCGACCAGCGCCTGGTAGTCGGCGACGCGGTCGCGATCCATGACCAGCACCACGACCGGGCCCGGCTCGCGCGCGCCGGCCACGATCGGCGAGTCGACGATCTGGAGCGCCGAGAGCAGCCGCGACACGCCGATCGAGAAGCCCGTCGCGGGCACCGGTTCGGCACGGAAACGCCCCACGAGCCCGTCATAGCGCCCTCCTCCGGCGACCGAGCCGAACCGCACGGTCTGCCCCTCGTCGTTGACGACCGGGAAGGTCAGCTCGGCCTCGAAGACCGGACCTGTGTAGTATTCGAGGCCGCGGACGACGGATGCTTCGACCATCACACGATCGACATCGTACCCTGACGCTACGCAGTACCTTGAGAGCTCTTCGAGCTCCGCAACTCCTGCCCGTCCGAGCTCCGATGTACCTACCGCGTCGTACCATGCTGAAAGCGACATGCTCGATGAGCGAAACGTGCCTTCTCCAAATGGATCGACCGGAGATTGGGCGCCCTTAGCGTGCAAGTCGGCTTTTCCCTCCCGATAACCTGTCGTGAGGTATCGGATGAGGTGGTCGGATTGAGTCTGATCGAGCCCAGCCCCCTTCGTAAAATCCCCGCTCTCGTCCTTGCGCCCCGGCCCGAGCAGATCGCGTACGCCGTCCACGCCCAACCGGTCGTACTTGTCCAGTGCCCGCAGCACGATCAGCCTCCGCCCCGCGTTCTCATCGCCGCCGAGGCCGATCGCCTCCATCACGCCGTCGAGGACCTTGCGGTTGTTCACCTTCACCACGTAGTGGCCGCGCGGGATGCCGACCGCCTCCAGCGCGTCCGCCATCATCATGCAGATCTCGGCATCGGCCGCCACGGAGCCGGACCCGACCGTGTCGGCGTCGAACTGCATGAACTGACGGAAGCGGCCCGGTCCCGGCTTCTCGTTGCGGAACACCCAGCC